>PARL01000014.1:24856-56711 GCA_002711465.1 Fidelibacterota bacterium
ACCTTTNANATCTACNGTTTCTTCACANNNAATCCANGTATTCCANGGNGTNATNCCTCCACNACAATTNACTAAAGTNCCNGCTAANCTNAGNTATTCTNTNTCNANTNNNTGNGTTTTAGNATTNTANANNATNGTNGTTGTNCCACCACCACATGGNNTNTTGTTTNTACCNTNATCATACATNNAANTCGAAAATTNNTTAATNNANTTTTTATTTTTTTGCATNGGNTTTTTATCNANTAATTTTTCNANAGTTTTAAANTGGCCNATTTCATGGTTTCTNANTANNATNATNNTNNCNTNTTTNCCTTNNAANGATGCCATNCCATCNGCATGNTCTGGAACNGTNANNCCATCNGNCATNNTNTGACCTTTTTTNGANATNATNTTATATTTNAATCCTTTNATTAATNTNAAAATTCCNTTTGGATCATTNNNTANNGGAANNATATTNGATAAACNTNTNATAAGCCTTTTTCNGCNGCTANTAACATATTNGAAAANGCAANCATNCCAANTGTAANNANTGANATATCTTTAANAAANTTTTNTCTNGANATTTTNTNATTCATCAAAAANNACTTTNNTACCTTTNATTTNANCNTTNATTTGTTCNTTTTCAAATACAANATTACCATTTACTATNGTCATTACGGGCCACCCNTTNAGTGTTTTTCCATCAAATGCNCTCCAACCACATTTAGACTGCATATNTTTACCTGAAACAACTTTTTCTTTATTTAAATCTACTAAGGTTATATCAGCNTCATAACCTTCACGTAAATAACCTTTATTTTTTATATTATAAATTTTAGCAGGATTTTCACACATCCATTTAACAATATGTTTTATATCAATATCAGATNTATGNGTATGATTAAGCATAAGTGGCAATGAAGTNTCTACACCNGGCATTCCNGCTGGCGATTGNCCNAAAGGCAACTTTTTTTCTTCAATTGTATGAGGAGCATGATCTGTTGCAATACAATTTATAGTTCCATCTAGNAAACCTTCCCATAATCCTTTTTTATGATATTTTTCTCTNATAGGAGGGTTCATNTGTGCAAAAGCNCCAATTTCTTCATAGATNTCAGGAGCGTGTAATAGCAAATGTTGCGGCGTAGTTTCAGCTGTNATTAAATTGGTGTCTTTATATTTTCTTATGATNTCTACTTCTTCNGCCGTACTCAAATGTAAAATNTGTAGTCTTTTTTTATATTTTANGGCACAATCAATTGCCTTTTGTGTNGCNGCAACAGCAGCCTCTACAGGTCTCATTGCTGGGTGATCAGTTGGTTTAGTACCTTTTACTTCTGCAGCAGATTTTTTTAATATATCTTCATCTTCNGCGTGNACGGCAACTATTTTATTACANACTCTAAAAATTTCATCAAGNGCTTTNTCATTATCTACTAANAAATCACCAGTTGAACTTCCCATAAAAATTTTGAGNCCACAATTACCTTTCATATTAGANACTTCTTCAAAGTTATCTGGTGTTGCTCCTAAGAAAAAACTANAATTAGCTACACTTGTTTTACTNGCAATCTCAAATTTTGCTTCNAATAATTCACTAGTTATAGTAGCAGGTTTTGTATTTGGCATNTCAAAAAAAGAAGTNATACCNCCTGCAACTGCAGCTCTNGANCCACTTTCTATTGTTTCTTTATGTGTAAGTCCNGGTTCTCTAAAGTGNACTTGTGGATCNATACCTCCAGGCATTATATANAGGCCTTGTGCATCAATTATTTTATCACAATTTACATTGAGGTTTTCACCAATTGATTCAATAATACNATTGTTAATTAATATATCTTTTTTTGAAATACTTTGAGAGTCAACTACATGACCATTTTNGATAAGAATTTTTTTTGAGTTCATAGATTNGTNTTNTTTTTTNTGAANGATTNNANNTAAAATTTATACTNTAAATNATAAAATTTAAAGTAATAAATATTCATCTTTGCTTTTGAACATAAATTAAGTTTAAATTTTGTTTCAAGATTGAAAGGATTAATAAATTGACAAANAATAAATTACAACTTTTATTTTCAGCATTAGTAGTTTTACTNATTGCAGGTTCTAGATTAATACCGCACGTNGAAAACTTTGTGCCTGTTTTTGCTATGATTTTGTTTGCTGCTGTTCATTTTAAAAATAAATTTCAAGCAATTGCAATTTCAGTTGGNGCTCTATGGCTAAGTGATTTATATATTAATAATTGGGGTAGATATNCTGATTATTATAATGAGTTTATTTTGTTTTCATCACCTTTNAACTATCTTGCTTACATTATCATTGCACTTTTAAGTGTTCAAATTTTTAAAAATAGNATTACTGTTAAAAAAGTGTTAACCAGNTCAATAGGTATTGGAGTAGTATTTTTTNTGATATCAAATTTTGGAGTATGGCTTNGTGGNACTATGTACCCTATGACATTTGAAGGNTTAGTAACTTGTTATGTATCAGCAATACCATTTTTTAGATCNACACTGACTAGCAATATGTTATTTAGTTTTGNACTATTTGGTGGGTACTATGCCTTACAAAATAAAATTACCTTTTTGAAANTAGAACACGTTAAATATTCTAAATTTTAAATTATGCTTTTACATCCAGANGAAATAAAAAANTCGATTTCCAATTATGGTTGGNATTATCATGATGGTAAGNTNACNAAATCTTTTGANTTTGATACGTATATGGATGGAATAGAATTTGTNACTAAAATTGCACCACTAGCTGAAAAGTTAAATCATCATCCTGATTTACAAGTTGGTTATTGCAAGATTGATATTGCTATATCATCTCATGATTTTGGNGGGGTTACTACTAAATGTATTAATCTTGCTACTTCGATTGAATCAATATAAAATTTATATCTAANTTTTTAAAAAACCCCTCAAAACATGGAGGGGTTTTTTTGTGGGCCTTCAGGGACTCGAACCCCGGACAAACGGATTATGAGTCCGCTGCTCTAACCAACTGAGCTAAAGGCCCGAAATGGGTAGGAAATTTATATTATTTTTATAAATATACATAGAATTAATTATTTCCAGTTTGTATGTCCCAAAGGTGTTTATAAAAATTATNATTTTCAATTAATTTATCATGAGTTCCTTGCTCTAGAACTTTTTCATTACCCAGNACAATAATTTTATTCGCATTTTTAATTGTAGACAGTCTATGGGCAATCACAATGGTAGTACAACTTTTAGATATTTCTTTTAAGGCTTTTTGAATTAAATATTCCGTTTCATTATCAACNGCAGATGTTGCTTCATCAAATATTAAAATTTCAGGTTTTTTATAAAGAGCTCTTGCAATTCCAATNCTCTGTTTTTGACCAACAGATAATTTTTGANCACGCTCTCCAACAATAGTATCAANNCCCTCATCAAGTTTTTCAATAAATTCCAAGCATTGACTACTTTGGGCNACCTCCNTCAATAGTGCTTCATCTATATCNGTATTTGGATAGCATATATTTTCTCTGATGGTCCCATCAAATAAAAATATTTCNTGATTTACNAGCCCNATNTTTGAACGCAGTGAAGCAATATCAATATTATTAATATTGGTTNCATCAATTTTAATTTGACCATTTTTAANTTCATAAAATCTAAATAANAANTTAATGAGAGTTGTTTTNCCAGATCCNGTTTGACCTGCTATACCAATNAANTCTTCNTTANNTATTTCNANNTTTAAATTTTTNAATACNCTTTTATNNNCATANCCAAATTCAACATTTTCAAACACAATATTTTCATTTAAGGAATTCATTTTTTTAGGATTACTACTATTTTTAATTTTAAAAGTTGTTTCTAAAAGTTCTAAAATTCTTCTTGTTGAAGCCATTGATCTTTCAAACAAATCAATAGTTTCACCAAGTCTAGTAAACGGCCATAAAAATCTTTGCGTTAAAAAAACTAAGACACTAAATGAGCCTACTGCTATGACTCCATTTAAAGCATAGACACTACCTATAATCATTGTACCAATAAATCCAGTTAGAACACCCATTCTTACAATTGGTATAAAAGCAGAACTTAATTTAATAGCACTTTGATTTTTACTTTGATATTCATTACTCATTTTCAAAATTTTATTGGTTTCATACTGCTCAGCAGTAAAACCTTTAATGGTAATTATTCCTAGTAGATTATTAAAAATAGAAGAACTTAAATCACCAGCTGCATTTCTAACATCAAGATATTTAGGTGATAATTTTTTTTGAAATAAAGAAGCAACTAGCAATATAATTGGAATTGGACACACTGCAAACAATGCTATAAGCGGCGAGATGTAAAAAAATACGCCGCCAATTGCAATTGTAGATACAATAATTTGCAATATATCATTAAATCCACCATTTAAAAAGCGTTCTAATTGATTCACATCATCATTTAAAATAGCTGTTATGTTACCAGTTTTTTGTTTTTCATACCATTCTAAATCTAAATTTTGAACATGGGAGTAGGTGTCAATTCTAATGTGGTGCTCAATACCTTGTGCGATATTTTTCCAACCCACAGAATATAAATATTCAAAAATAGATTCTGATGCCCATATTAAAAATGTAGCAATTGCTAAAAGAGTAATTTGTGATTCTATTGATTCAAATCCAAGTCTAGCGATAAAACTTTGCTCTCTTTGCACTACTAAATCAACATAAATGCCAATTAGTATTTCAGGTGCAATATCAAATATTTTATTAGCAATTGAACAAAAACTAGCCCATAGAATTTTTGCTCTCCAGGGCTTAGCATAAGAAAAAAAAGCAATAAATGTACTAATAGAAGTTTGCAAGTTTATCTTCCTTTTGTAGACAGTTCATTTGTTAAACTACCGTATGTATATAATATAGTGTAATTATCAGTTTCATTATCATCTTGGAAAATATTTGATGCGGTTTCTCCTTCAACATTTAATCTAAAGCCCCATACACCAATTAATGAATCTAAATATTCATCATCATATGATGATGACACTTTATATTTATATTGATTATGAAATTCAATTACTTCTTGAGAAAGTGATTGGTTCCAAATACGAATTTCATCAATATAACCATACCATAAATTTGATATGGCATTGTTTTCTTTATCTGCACCAACAATAAATTGTGGATTTAAACTTAAAGTTATATTTTCTTGAAAAATTTGATTTTCATTTAAGTAAATAATCAAATTATCATTATCAATAATTACAGATAATAAATAAAAATTATCTTCATTATTAAAGTCAGCATTTTCAATATTAATTTCACTTGATAATTGATTATCTAAATAGATTGTTAGTTGATTGCTTATATTTGCATTTCTGTAAATGGATACATTTAAATCATTATCGTTTAGATCAAAAATACAAGGCGCTTCTAGATCTGCCGTTTGAGTTCCGCTAAACCATAATTGAAATGTATAATTTTGATTTACATTTAAATCATTACCCGCAGTATTTTGATAAAATTCAAACCAACCAGAATTATTAATGTGAATTGATTCATAAAATTCTTCATCTATAATCACATCAATACATGAAACAAATAACAAACTAAGTCCAATAATTATATTTTTTATCATGGATGACTATTCCCAGCGAAAGTATCAGATATATCTTCTTTACCATGCACATCTATAAGTTTTATTTGATAAAACCAGGCAGTTCCGTCTCCTATATTATAGGAATCTTCAAATTCTGTTTTGCTATAATCTGTAATTGTAGCTAAAAGTGTACCATTGATCGGATTTGAATTTTCTGAACCTGTTCTCCAAATTTGCAATTCATAAAATTGATTTTCATTAAGGTTATGATCCCAGTTTATTATTATTTTGTTATATTCAGACTGACTTGCAGATGGTACAGGATTATCTGAAATTAATGGAGAACATGTGTAGTTAATAGATGATAAATTACTTTTTATAATACTGGTTCGATTATATCCTTGGATGGTATTTGTTTGCACCACATAAAAAAATTCTTCACCTAAATTAAAGTCACCACTATCAATATAGTTTGATGTATTTCTTTCATTGATGGTAGCAATTTCACAGTTACAATTATCTAAATTTAAAAATAAATCATAGTTTAAATTATCAAGCCTATATACTTTATAGTTTAAGAATAAAGAATCAACCTCTTCTGATGATGTCCATTCTAATTGGCTTGACCAATCTTCTACATTTGCAATTGCTGAAAAATTTGTGATTGGCTTTACATCTCTAGTAAAAATTGTAATTGAATCATGTACGGTTTCATTTTCTGATTCTACTACCAAAAATAATTTTTGAAATTGAGCAGGATTAGAATTTAATGTATATATAGATTCATTGATATCTTCTGTTACATAAAGAACTTCATTTAGATTGTTTTTAATAATATATTGAATAAATCCAATTTCTGTATAAGTATTCCAATTAATAGTTACCTCTTCTAAATGTTGTCCAGAGTTGATAGCGTAAAGATTAGATTGATAGTTTGTTATATCACCTGGCACTTCAATTGGTATATTAGATGATGTAGGACTATCACATCCATTCATCATAAAAAATATTAATATAAGAATTTTATATATTTTCATACTTTGTTCTTAGATTATTTTTTTGTTTTTGAAGTTCATTCACTTGAGATAATAATTCGGTATTTAAATTTTCATCATTATTAGATATTTTTAACTTTTCTCTTAACATATTTAAATTTGATTGAATATAATTTTTTTCCATTCTTATTAAACAATCAACNACCATATTTTTATTTACATTAATTTTATTAAATAGCAATTCAGCCATTAAATTTCTTTCTGATTCTATTTTTAATTCATTCATCACAATTTCAGGCTTAACGACTTCTTCTGAAGTTAAATGTAAATATATTTGACTATAAATATTTTTGATGCTATTTGATTTAATCCACTCTTTTTTCAAGTGATTTTTTATAATTTTTCTATTAATTAAATCTTTACCAAAACAAAACATAATAATTTCTTTGTCAATTAGAGATATTGCTTCAGTTTCTTTTTTATTGATAATTGGTTCCTCTTCATATTTAACTTTATTAATTGAAGGTTTTTTATTTTTTTCGATAGCCGCATAAATTGATTGAGCACTAAAACCAGATAAATATGAAAGTTCTTTAATTAGGGATTCAGTTGTTAGATCGTCATTTATTGCAATTAATTCAGGCACTACTTCTTTAATGAATTGTATTTTTTCTCTTTCTGTACTTTCTTCAGAGATGTTACTTTTATAGTGAAAAAGTATCACTGATTGTGCTGAGCTAATGAGCTGGTCAAATGCTTCTTTACCTTTATTTTGGATTAGATCATCTGGATCCATNCCTTCTGGCATAGAAATAATTTTACCTTCAAGATTATTTTTTAATAAAGTATATCCTGCTCTTATTGCAGAATTGATACCAGCATTATCACCATCATANGCGATATAAGCAGTTTTACACACTTTTGCTATCATGGATGCATGTTGGTCTGTAAATGANGTNCCNGAAACTGATACAACATTTTTAATATTTGCTTGATAGAGTTGAATCAAATCCATATAACCTTCTACTACAATTGCATATTTTTTTTCAATTATCTCATTTTTGGTAATGTTAAATCCATAAAGAGTTTTACTNTTATTGTATATAGGTGTTTCTGATGAGTTTAGATATTTTGCTGTTTGTGTTTCATTATTAAANATTCGACCACCAAATGCAACAGGCTTATTAAAATGATTATAGATTGGAAACATAATTCTATTTCTAAATCTATCCATNTAACCTTTTTCATGATTTATAAATAAACCGCTTTTATTGAGNGANTCCGATGAATATGTTTNCTGCCTGAATATTTTTAATAATTCATCATAATTTTGNGTACTTAAACCTATTTCAAATGTTTTAATACTATCATCATTAATATTTCGGTCATTTAACAATNTTCGAACCTTATCATTCATATTTTTTTGGTAATATGATTTAGCATAATCATGCATTGCNTATAACTGATTAAANAAATCATTGCTGGATTTCGAGTTATGNTCTAATTCAATTGGTATATTATATTTTTCACCTAAAAATTTCACNGCATCTAAAAAGTCTAGTTTTTCAACATCCATGATAAAATTAATGGTACCNCCNCCTTTACCACAGCCAAAACATTTATATATTTGTTTATCNATATTAATTGAAAATGAAGGNGTTTTTTCATTATGGAANGGACATAAACCAAAAAAATTTCTNCCNCTTTTTTTNAGANTTACATATTCAGATACCACATCATATATATCTGCAGCCTGCCTTACATTTTCAATAATATGTTCTGGAATTCTTGCCATTATTTTTGATTCTTTTTGTATTGAATTAAATAATTTTTTTGTANATCATCTAATTTGATATATAATTTGGATTGNNTNGATACAATACTATTAATATTAAATGTATTAGGTAAAATTTCTTTTAAAACTGANATATATAATGAAATAATTAATATACTATTTATCATACCAAATATTAGTCCAGTATAATGATTTTTAAATTTAATATGTATTAGATTTTCAATACTTCTAAANANAATTTTAAAAATATAGGCTATAATTANAAAAGCAATTAAAAATGAAACCTTATCTTTTAATGCTTCTTGATAAATGAAAATTGANAATGAATCNGAAAAAAATGAATGAANTAAGCGTGCTAATATAAAAGCAAAAAAATANGCAATCATATTACTAAGTTGCCTTAGCCCGCCAACTTTATANCCANTAAAACCTGAATAAATTATTATTACTANNATAAATATATCNATCATTTTAACTNAAANATTCCCTAACNATATTACTGATTAATTTACCATCNGCATTGCCGCTTGTTTTTTCTATNACTACTTTCATTACTTTNCCCATATCAGACATTTGAGAAGCATTTAACTCTTCTATTGTTTTTAANACNATTTGTTTAATTTCNCTTTCGTCCANTTGATCTGGCAAGAATTGTTCTACTACATTTAATTCTTTTTTTTCATTNTCAACTAAATCCATTCTTCCACCTTTTTCNAATTGCACTATTGATTCTCTCANTTGCTTTGCATGTTTTGAAATAATTTTTATAATTTGACTTTCCTGNAGTTCNTCTTTTGAATCTACTTGAACTTTTTTGATTTTTTCAAGAATGTTTCTTACTGCNAAAACATTTTCTTTATCACCATTTTTCATNGAAGTTTTCAATTGATTTTTTATTTGTTCTAGTACCATGATACTCCTTATTATTATATTGAATAATCAACTTAATGTGAATAAATTACAATGAGAGANTTTATATAATTTAATAAATATTCATAAAAACAGATTAACATAAATTGACCGAATATATTAATAAAACATTAACTCACCAACTTATAAAATTTATTAATTTCAAGGAGACCTATGTCAGAACTAAATAATCTAATTCAATTACATGANACNAATGAAAGATTAAAAGAAATANATGAGTTAAANGGTAACCNNCCTGAGGTTTTAAATAAATTAAAAATCGAANTAGATGANNTTACTGATANACAAAATCAAAATAATTCTGAATTAANNACATTAAATGGNNCANTNAATTCAAACNAAACTACNNTGACNGACAGTAANGATAAACTAAAAAAATATAATGATCAGTTATTTAANGTNACCAANACTAAAGAATATGAGGCACTTATTTTAGAAACAGATCAGATNAAAGATTTNATTACAAATCTNAANCAAGAAGTATCTGAGGCAANNGGAAAAATAGAAATTTTAGAAGAGGAAATTAAAACTAATCAAGAATCTATNGAAAAATTATCAANNGAAATTAGTAAAAATGAAGAANTNCTTTNATCNGAAATGGCTNATACTGATAAAGAAGAACANNNTNTNGTTAAAAACATAGATGCNTATACTAAAAAAGTTGATACTAATTTTTTAGGTCANTATAANAAATTATTTAATAAATATGGCAAAGGNATGGCTCATATTTTAAGAANTTCTTGTACNAACTGCTATACACAATTACCTGCTCAAATGCTTGTTGANATTGAGCATGATAAAAAGATTATTACTTGTCCTTCATGTTCTGTATTTTTATATCATAAAACTGAAGAAGAATAAATAGGTCAGTTGGATGGTTGCTCAATTTTTATAATTGGGAGGAAAGTCCGGACTCAATAGGACAAAGTGCCTCTTGATGAGGGAGGACCCTGTAAAGGGATGGANAGTGCAACAGAAAGTAAACCGCCTATATTTAGGTAAGGGTGAAACGGTGGTGTAAGAGACCACCAGTANTAGNTNGTAANATTNNNAGCTGGTAAACCCCACTTTGAGCAAGATCAAGTAGCTTTGTGTAGTCCTAACACATAAGAGCGGGTAGATCGCTAGTTAGTTTGATTGTGAAATCAAACCAAGATAAATAACCATCATTCATTATGAATACAGAATTCGGCTTATAGACTGACCTATTCAAATATTTACATGACACAATTCATTTGGAAATATAAAGACACTGATACTAATGATATTCAAAAAATATCAAAAGAATTTGATTTGCCTGAAAGTATTTCTACAATCATGTCTTTAAAAAAAATTAATTCAAAAGAATTATCTCGCCAATTTTTTTATTCTAATTTGAAAAATCTTCATAGCCCATCTTTGATGAAAGATATGGAAAAAGCTGTAAGTAGAGTTTTATTAGCTAAAAAATCAAACCAAATAATTTTAATCATTGGAGATTATGACACAGATGGAACATCTGCAGCATCAATTTTACATTTATATTTCAAATCAGTTGGTATCAAAAGTTATTTTTACATTCCACATAGACAGAAAGAAGGTTACGGTGTATCAAAAAAATCTATTGATTATGCAATTAATATAGGGGCTAAGTTAATTATTAGTTGTGATTGTGGTATAACCGCAGTTGAACAAGTAGATTATGCCAATGATCAAAAAATTGACTTTATTGTAACAGATCATCATAAGCAAAAAGAAATATTACCAAATGCTTATGCTATTTTAAATCCAAATCAACACCAATGTAATTATCCTTTTAAAGGCTTATGTGGTGCAGGTGTTGCATTCAAATTATGCCTAGGAATTGATGAACAGTTAAATGATAAAAATGATATTTATCAACTTTTAGATTTAGTTGCAATAGCTACCACTGCTGATGTGATGCCTGTATTAGATGAAAATAGAATAATTATAAAAGAAGGAATGAAGTTAATAAAGAACGGTAGTAATAAAGGAATCAAATCTCTATTAAATGTTTCTAATTTAAACAATGCCGGCTTAACAGCAGGGAAATTATCGTATTGGTTCATTCCAAAAATTAATGCTGCAGGAAGATTGGGAGATGCATCTAGAGCTGTTAAACTATTTACGACAGAAAATCCTCAATTAGCTAATGAAATTGCAATGGAATTAGAAAATGAAAACAATAAAAGAAAAGAAATTACACTTCAACATGAAAATGAAGCAATTAATATAATTAATACTTCAATTGATATTGATTCAACAAAGATCATTGTTTTATATAGTCAAAATTGGCATTTTGGTATTGTTGGAATAGTTGCTTCAAGAATTAAAGAACTATATAACAGGCCTACCATTATTATGACAGAAGAAAGTGGATTATTTAAAGGGTCATGCAGAAGTATTCCAGATTATGACATTGTCGAAGCACTTAATGAGTGTTCTGAATTTTTGGATAACTTTGGAGGCCATCCTATGGCTGCAGGTTTAAGCATTAAAGAAGAAAATATAAAGTCATTTACAGATGCGATAAATCGACATGCAGATAAAACTATCACAACGAGTTTGATACCTTCAATTTTAATTGATTATGAATTAAATCTATCAGAAATTAATAATAGATTTCTTAATTTTTTAAACTATTTAGAACCTTTTGGTCCAGGAAATTCTAAGCCTGTATTTGTGACAAAAAATCTAGAAGGTATTAATGATGTTAAATTATTGGGACAAGAAAGAGAAACATTAAAATTTAAAATATATAATGATCATTTAGAATTAGATGTGATAGGTTTTAGAATGTTAGAACATTATGAAAAATTGTTAAGTGGAAAGAAAATAGATATTGTATATACGATTGATAAAAATCATTGGAATGATCGAGTCTCAACTCAACTAGTATTAAAGGATATTATTTACAGTGAAACAAAATAAAATAAATTCTCACATTATTGGAATGGGGTACTATGCTCCTGAAAATATAATTGATAATGAATATTTTACTCAATTTATGGAAACTTCTGATCAATGGATATCAGAGCGAACTGGCATAAAAGAACGAAGATTTGTCAATAAAGGCCAAGGGCCTGCAGATATTGCGGTTCCTGCAGTTGAGCGTGCACTCGAAAATGCTAAATTAACTGTTGATGATATAGACTTTATTATTTTTGCAACCTCTACACCAGATTATTACATTCCTGGCTCTGGATGTATTCTTCAAGAAAAAATGAACTTTTCAACAATTGGTGCACTAGATATAAGAAATGCCTGCTCTGGATTTATTTATGCTATATCAATAGCAGATCAGTTTATTAAGACACAAACTTATAAAAATATTTTAGTAGTTACAGCCGAAGTTCAATCAACTGCCATGAATTTGACAAATACAGGAAGGGATACATCTGTAATTTTTGCTGATGGAGCAGCTGCTACAATTCTTAGTGCTACTGAAAGTAATCAGGGAATTTTATCCACACATCTTCACAGTGAGGGCAAATATCTAAAAGAACTATGGGTTGAGGCACCATCTAGCAAAGCAAACCCAAAACTTAGTCAAGAAATTTTAGATCAAGAGAAACACTATCTTAAAATGAATGGTAAAGAAGTTTTTAAACACGCTGTGAAGCGTTTTCCCGAGGTAATTATTGAGGGTTTAAAGCACAATAATTTAACTGTGGATGATATAGATTTATTAATACCTCATCAAGCAAATATAAGAATTTCTAAAATGATACAAAAAAAATTAAATCTATCTGATCATCAAGTCATTTCAAATATTCACAAATATGGCAATACAACTGCAGCATCTATTCCAATTGCGTTGTGTGAAACAATAAATAATAATAAATTATGTAAAGGAGATACATTAGTATTAGCTGCATTTGGATCAGGATTCTCATGGGGATCAGCAATACTAAAATGGTAAAAATATGAATTGGATTTATTTTAACGAAGAGCATTTAATGCTTAGAAAAATGGTAAGAGATTTTGCTATTAATGAGATTAAGCCGCTAGCTCAAAAAATTGATTCTGAGGGAATTTTTCCACAAGAATCAGTTGAAAAGATGGCTGAATTAGGTTTAATGGGTATACCTTGGGATACTAAATATGGTGGCAATAATATGGACACACTTTCTTTAGTAATTGCAGTCGAAGAAATTGGCAAAGTTTGTGCTTCAACAGCTGCCACTATGATGGCTCATACTAGTTTAGGAACTGCACCCATAGCAGTGTTTGGCACAGATNANCAAAAAGAAAAATATCTNCCTGATTTAGCNTCAGGTAAAATGATAGGTTCTTTTGGTCTTACAGAGCCAAACGCAGGTTCTGATGCAGGAAACACACAAACNACAGCAGAACTTAAAGGNGANAAATTTATNATTAATGGTCAAAAAGCNTTTTGTACAAGTGCTGGTGTNGCTGGNATTATAATTTTGACAGCNAANTTAATTGAAAATGGNGAAGANAAAGGAATTGGTGCTTTNATAGTTGAGGCTGGNACTCCTGGCNTATCNATNGGTAGTCCAGAAAAGAAAATGGGCTGGCGTGGATCAGATACTCGTTCTGTNTTTTTTGAAAATCTTGAAATANCAAAAGATAATTTACTNGGATCACCNTCAAAAGGATTTAAACAATTTTTAAATACTTTAGTTGGAGGTAGAATTACTATNGGAGCACTTTCTTTNGGAACTGCTCAAGGNGCNTATGANTTAGCATTAAAATATTCAAAAGAGCGNGAAGCNTTTGGTAAACAAATAAATAAATTTCAGGCGATTAGTTTTAAATTAGCAGACATGGCTACNTCNATAGAAGCAGCAAAGCATCTTGTATATCATGCTGCTTGGTTNAAAGATAATAATCAACCNGTTATTAAAGAAGCTGCAATGGCTAAACTATTTGCAAGTGAAACTGCNATGAAAATTTGTACTGAGGCTATNCAAGTACATGGTGGNTATGGTTATATNAAAGAATATGATGTTGAGCGGTTTTTTAGAGANGCAAAAATTCTTGAAATTGGNGAAGGAACTAGCGAAATTCAAAGAGTGATTATATCTAAAGCAATTTTAAATTAAAATGGAATGCGAAATTATCAATAANATTGATAAGCAGTATAATTTTAAAGAANATGTGGTNTGNAACATCATTTCAACCTTATCNAAAAAAGAAAATCAAAATTTTAAATCNTTAAATATTATTGTAAGTGATGATNATCATTTAAATAATTTAAAAAAAGAATATTTTAATATAGATCATTTNACNGATATNATNTCATTTAATTTAGAAGAAAAAGGTGATCCAATNGAAGGNGANATTTATATTAGTATGGATCGNATTGAAGATAATGCCAATAAATNTGAAGTNACAATNGAGAATGAGTTCAAAAGAATTTTAGTTCATGGANTGTTACATTTAGTTGGATANGNNGATNNAACNTTAAANGAAAAAGAAGATATGAAGATTCAAGAGGATTATTATTTGAAAAAACATACATCTAAAATAATTTAGTAATNATGTANATTTANATTCTGATACTTTTTGCGTTACTTTTAATGTTATCTGCTTTCTTTTCAAGTTCTGAAACAGCNTTTTTAAATCTTAAGNATTACAATAAAAAAATTCCTNANGAGATAATTCAATTTGTTAATAAACCTAAAAGATTATTAATAGGGCTTCTATCAGGTAATACAATTATTAATATTTGCATTGCTTTTTTNGGAGCATATTTTGTTCATCANCTTACTAAAGANTTTGTGATNTCAGAGACATTACTTCTTTTNATTGANATCACTTTTTTATCANTCATACTTTTAATTTTTGGAGAGGTTGTACCTAAAGTATTTGCGATGAGGAATTCTATGAAAGTTGCTCAATTTGCTTACTTACCATTAAAATTTATTTTTNNNCTGTTTAAACCNGTTATTTTCTTATTTCATAAAATCACNATATTATTTAATTCTNTNATAGGANTNCAAGATGAAAAGATATTTGATTCAGAAGAGGAACTAAAAATATTAGCTGAAATGAGNGAAGANGAAGGTACNTTAGAAGAAGAAGAATCAGAAATGATTCAATCAATAATTGAATTTAATGATAAAGTTGCTGGAGAAATTTTAGTNCCACGTGTTGATATNATTGGTATCAATGCNANNGAGAACTTAGATGCAGCTATGGATTTAATNAGCAAAGAGCANTTTTCAAAAATACCTATATATGTTGATAATATTGATAATATTACNGGTATTTTACATGCNAAAGATTTAGTGCCATATTTAACAGGNTCTAGACCAAATATTCATTTATCATCAATAGCAAAAACACCNTTTTTTGTTCCNGAAAATAAACCAATTGATGAATTNNTAAATGATTTTAGAAATAANAAAACTAGTATTGCTATAGTTGTTGATGAATGGGGAGGAACAGANGGATTAATNACTGTNGAAGATATTGTTGAAGAAGTGTTAGGAGAAATAAGAGATCCATANGATATTGAGCAAAATNTAATAAATAAAATAGAAGANGCTACATATATGGTAGATGCTAAAATTTCAATTTATGANTTNGAAGAAGCTATCGATNTTTCATTTCCNGATGATAGAGANTATGATACACTTGGAGGATTNATTTTAAATCAANTACNAGATATACCNAAAAAAGATGATATTGTTANATTTAATTCCAATNTTTTTACNGTNAAAAGTATNTCNAAGAATCGTATTGGAAAAGTCAAAGTTGTAAGAAATGAAGACAAANCTTGAAAATTTAATTAATACTCTNAAAAGATTNAGAGATNCAGATGGTTGNGATTGGAATANAGAACAAACTCATNNATCTNTAATACCTTATTTGCTTGAAGAAACTTATGAAGTAATAGAAGCAATTGAAAANAATGATTTTGAATTATTNAAAGAAGAACTAGGNGATTTNCTTTTGCATATTATTTTTCAAGCTGAATTAGCAGATGAAAAAAATGAGTTTAACATTTATGATTCAATTTTTAATATAAATGAAAAATTAATTAAAAGAAAACCGCATATATTTGCTAATCCAANTGANGAAANATGGAAAAAAGGTAATTGGGANCAAGCAAAAAAAAATGAAAAAAACCGTTNAAGNGTTTTAGAGGGGGTACCTAAGNCATTACCAAGTTTGACTAAAGCCAGAAGAATTCAAGAAAAAGCAGCAGGAGTTGGTTTTGATTGGGATAATNTAGATAATGTATTTGAAAAAATNCAAGAAGAAATAGANGAACTTAAAGAGGCAATTTTAAGTAATAAAAAAAATAAGATTGANGATGAANTAGGNGATNTTCTTTTTTCNATTGTNAATCTTAGTAGNCACATTGAATGTGATCCTGAANCATCTCTTAGANAGTCAACNAATAAATTCATTTATAGATTTANANTATTAGAAAAACACTTGGNTCAAAAAAAAATAAANTTTAAAGACCAAAGTCTTTCNGAATTAGATGTGTTATGGAATAAAATAAAAGAAAAAATATCCTCTAACTGAGAATTTCATTTACTAATAATACAACATCTAAAACATTGATTCCATTATCGTTATTCATATCACCATTTAAATCAATATCTNCTGANCCTAAAATCATATTTACAACTAAAATTACATCAAGNACATTTAAGATTTCATCTCCATTTATATCGCCCAATAAAGGTTGATANTCAAATGCATCTATNGCATATTTTTGNGCNCTNGCAATCATTGANTTGTTTNCNGGATAATTATATTCCCAAACCACTTCACCTTCATATGTGACTTCNTAAATTTCTGCATCATCTGCNACTGTTAGGAGTGTATTTCCATTAGGTAATCTAAAAGCACCACTTTGAACATTAGAATGCCATCCTGCTCCTGGATGATATACCCANGTTGGNTCTTCTGGNCCAAANGAATCATTTTCGGTTATNTAGTAATTACCATCTTCCATTANAGGAGGAGAAAATTCTAATCCTGCTGATTGGTTTCCATTATGTCTATTATTNAAAACTATTAAATTACCTTCTCCAGGATATCCATANGGNATCCAGTTAACACTATGTTGGTCATCNAAAATTTGATCTGCATTTGAACCTCTATTATAAATTTGTGGATTTCCCCATCTATATAAAAAATCTCCGCCNTTTCCCGAATTTCCACCTTNATGTGATGCNGCTTGTTCTGTAGTAGTACTATGNTCAATTANATATANNTCACTCATAAATCTNGATGAAATTGCAATTTNATCAAGTGTTTCATTGTANTCAATTGCATTAATATGAATCCAGTCTGCATTTGAACCACCAGGACCATTACCACTTCCAACATTACCTTCATTAATATTCATTAATTCAGGATGATCTTCNACATTACCANATGTNGCNCCATAATTTGNACCNCTTTCTTGNACCATATGATCCCATANATGCCANTCCCAAACNANNNTATTNGTATANGGNTCNACTTCNAGTATNGCNGTTNNCCACATTTGATTTANNGGATTATCAATNGANCCNGGNGNNCTTCCCATNNCATANGCTTCNNNANNNGTAAAAGCTTCCCAAGCAACCATTAAAATATTATNTCCTCCATTACCATCAGGTACTGGNTCAACATCATGATGATGTTGNTATTGTTCATTTGATAANACAAAATCCCATAAAATATTACTATCCCANTCAACAAATTGNACACCNCCTCCAACACCACCTGAATCCATAGTTGGATNAANCACTCTATATGGATATACCAANATNCAGTTTTCTAANCCTGGTTCNTCNCCCTGTAATAAATATGGCATACTTGCNGGNCCTCTTTCATGAGTCCANGAATGAATGGTTTCTTGATTATTATTTAAAAGNAGNGTTTGTGCNCCACTNTTTGGATTACCTTGTTGAGGNGTAAATANTGTATAACCATTAAATACTTCTTGAGNNTGATATATATTNAANAAAAATATTGATNATAGTATTAAAAATTTCATTTTATGGATTCCTNTTTTTTTAAATATAGAATAATATTGTTTTNTNATANCTATAAATTAGTGTAATAGTATGTTACAAAAAAGATAGTATTAGTTTTTTTAAAATAATGTAATTTAGANGATGATAAAAATTTCTATNACTAAAAGATTATTAACAGTTTATTTGATAATAGGNAAAACTTTTGGNCANTGGTTTTCACCATTAATTACAGGAATATTNCTATTAATTTTAAGAATTACAGTATTTTNTGGATCAGTAATTGATTTANTTTTTTATTCCAAAATAAGAAACGGTAAAATTAATAACCCNATTATTATTGTTGGAAATCCAAGATCAGGNACAACTTTTCTNCACCATTTTTTAACNTCACANAAACTTGGAACTGGTTCTCAATTATGGCAAATGTTATATCCTTCTGTTTTTTTGCAGANGTTNATAAGGCCNTTTTTACCTTTTTTAGAAAAAATTAGTCCAACTAGNCATCANTCNACTGANGCTCACAAAACAAGTCTTCAATCTGTAGAAACTGATGATGCATCTTTACTGTTTAGNTATTTNGATGGATTTTTCTTATATGGATTTTTATTATCNTGGAATAAAGATAATTTATTTGATTGGGTTGANCCAAAAAAAAGAGATACTTCAGAAAGAGACTTTAATTGGNTAGAATCTATGTGGTTAAGAGTNTTAGTNTCAAATAATCAAGAACAAATAATAGGTAAATTATTTTCTNTAAGTGCAAATATGCCNAAATTTTTNAAACGATTTCCTAATNCTAAAATTTTATATATGGTNCGAGACCCCCAAAGTGTTATTCCATCTGGATTAAGTTTAGTAACTGGNGTTCTNGATAAAAAATTNGGATTTTGGTCATTAGAAAAAACAAAAAGAGATAGNTTTATTAAAAGATTATATAGNGCCTTNNTAGAGTTAATNANAAGATTTCAANAAGATTGGATTAGTGGAAAAATTGATAAAGATAAAGTAATGATTGTACATTTTGATAGNATGATGAACGACTTTGATGGNCTTATGTCNGANATTACNNAATTTCTTGAANTTGAACCTACAGAAGAATTATTAAATGAGATAAAAATAACATCAGAGAAACAGAAGAGTTTTAAAAGTAAGCACAAATATGATTTAAGTAAATTTGGATTAACAGAGCAACAAATTAAAAATGATTGTGATTCTNTTTATCAATCAATTATTAATAGTTAATAAAATTATGANGNACATACTATATTTAATATTATCNTCTTTAATTTTTTCNAATATTATAATTCCTCCTCATAATATTGATGGATGGAAAATTTTAAAAGATGAAAATCCATGGATTGGATACCAAGATTATGAAAATTTTCCATGGTGTCGAGCGACTGAGGTATTTCCTTACTCCATTGGTGAAATTGAAGAATACATAGGACGATTTGATACTTATAGTAATACTTTTAGCAGAATGATTGATTCAGATTTGGTTGATACCAACATCGTATATTTAAGAGTAGATTATCCATTTTTTTTAAGTGATAGAGATTATATTGTACAGTATAAAAGAATAAACAATTCAAAAGATGTTTATTATCAATGGATTGCTACTATTCATCCTGAAGTGCCAGAATATGAAAATGTTGTTAGATTAATTAATGCTGGCGGTGAATGGGCATTAAAGTATATAAATGATAGTTCAACTGAAGTATCATATAGTTGGAATGGTGAATTAAGGGGAGATTTTCCAAGTTTTTCTCTTTCCTCAGCATGGACAAAAGGTGGGACGGAAATAATTAAAGAATTAAGGTATGCAATTGAAAATAACTCAAATTAAATATATAAATTTCATTTTTTTTATTTCAATTATTATTGGTTTTCAATTTGATGGAATAGGATATTCAAATATTTATGCAATCAATAAAATATCGAACCAATCTTTAATAAAGCTTCCATTTAGATTATTTAGTTATGATTTATCTATATCTGATATAACTGAAAATGATAATTTTTCTATTAAAGCAAATTGGGGCATTGAACATAAAATTAACAATTTTAATAGTAAGAATTCATTACCAAGTATGCTTTATGATTTAATTTCAATCCAAAATGTAGAATATAGTTCTGAATTTAGAGAATTATATTTTATTTTGGAAAATTCAGTCTCTGAAATAAGATTTGGCAAACAACTTCATACATGGGGCGCTGTAGATGCCAATAGTCCATTAGATTTTTTGAACCCAACAGATTACTATTATTTGTTTACTGATTCAGATGAAACTAAAATGGGTAAATTAAGCTTTCTATTTGATTTATATTTTGAAGATCAATATAAATTTCAATTTTTAGTGATGCCTAACCATAAACCAAACAATATACCTTTAAATGACCCTGATTTTCCTATAACATTACCTGCTACTGTTGAAAACTATCAGTTTTTGAACGATTTTAAAAAACCAGAAATTGGTGCATACATACAAAAATCAGGAATCAATATGGACTGGACACTATATTATTTTTCAGGTTACGATAGAAATTATAATTTATATGGTGCTAATGTTTTCTTAGATCAATTTGATATAAATTCTGTTACTGATACGGTTTTTTCATTCCGCAAAACAGATATGATTGCTTTCTCCAATGTAGCATTTATTGATGATTTTACTTTCAGAACTGATTTTGCTTATTTTAAAACTGAATCTGAATCGCAATCAATAGAAAATAGAATATATTCAGGTCAAGATATACTGAGTGGTACTTCATTAGAGTTTGAAACATTAGCAGCTACTAGTTATTTTAATATTTCAGCGGAATATTATCAGTATTGTTTTCAATTAGAATATGGGTTACCACTTGATATTAATTTTACGGGACAACTTTTTGGATATGTAAAAGAAAATGTTGAAGGAAATGTGGTAGATATAGCGTTAACCAATTTCGAGATATATCTAGATGGTAAAGATTTTTTCTATCCTGGTTTAGGATCTCCATTAGCAACACTGGCAAAAGAAGCAATGGTACTTAATCTAGATAAAACATTCATGGATGATTTATTAGAAATACAGTTTGTTAGTTTGATTGATTTAAATCATAAAGGTAAACTTTTTCAATTAAAATTTAGTTATGATATCATTGATGATTTAAACGCTTCTATTTTATTTTATAAAGGTATTGGCAATAAAAATACATATCCTGATAACCTTGAAACAGATACAGTTGATGAAAGTTTGTTATACCCGTTTAATGGGATGGAAAATTTTTCTCACTTACGCGCTCAATTGAAATATTATTTTTAATTTATGAATGTCAAGATAACAGGTAGCGGATATTATGTTCCTTCAAATATTGAAACAGCAGAAGATCTAGCATTAAAAATTAAAAAAAGTAAAGACTGGATTATATCTAAAACTGGTGTTTTAGAAAGAAGAGTTTCAGACATTGATGTTGATATGATGGGAGCAATAGCTGCAAAAAATGCATTAAAAAACCATTCAAAGCCAGATTTAATCATCAACGCTTCAGGAGTACCTAAACAAACTATCCCAGATACGTCTGTATTCATTCAAAAAGAATTAGGGTTTAAAGGCATACCATCTTTTTCAGTACATTCTACGTGTTTATCTTTTCTTTCTGCTTTTCATACAGCATCTGGATTAATAGAATCCAAACAATATAAAAAAATTTTAATTGTTTCTTCTGATAGAGGAAGTATTGGAAGAAATTTTGATGAGCCTGAAAGTGCAGCGTTATTGGGAGATGCTGCAGCTGCTATTATTTTAGAACCTTCAAACACTAGTTATGTAATTGATTACAAGATGGAAACGTGGCCTGAAGGAGCTGAATTAACACAGGTTAAAGGAGGTGGAACTTTCAGACATCCAGACAATCCTAAAACAATTGACAATGATCATTATTTTACAATGTCAGGCCCTAAAGTATATAAACTTGCCAGAAAAAAAGTTTATTTCATGATTAGAAAAATATTAAAAAGTAACCAATTAAAAATTAATGATATTAATTTTGTAATTCCTCATCAAGCATCTGAATCAGCAATTATGGCTTATTCAAAATTTGGTGGATTTCCAAAAGAGGTTGTTATGAATATAATTGCCAATTATGGCAATTGCGTTTCTGCATCAATTCCACTGGCACTAGCCATAGCAATTGAGCAAAAGAAAATCAATCGAGGCGATCTTTTGATGATGATTGGAACTGGAGCAGGTCTATCTGTTGCTTCTACAATATTAAAATATTAGATTTATTTTTGTAGTACAATTTTTTTATTTGTCGAATTATAACCATCTGAAATATTGACCATATAAATACCTGAAGAAAAACGATTCGCGTTCCATTCCATTGTATATGAGCCTGGAGTCATCTTCTTTTTATTTAATAATTTTGATACTAAGTTACCTTTAATATCATATATTGATATAGTAATATTGTCAGTTGTATTATTAACTGAAAAATTAATATTAGTTACAGGATTAAATGGATTTGGATAAATAGACTCTATTGCAAATTGTACATTATTAAATGTATCATTATTATTTAACAAACAATCATTAGCACACGAATCTTCATCTTCACAGCCATTACATATTCCATCACCACATTCACAGTCTTGACACTCTGTAATTTGAACACTATAGTAGTATGTATCTAAACTGGTATTGAAATGATCACTATTTGCCACACAATCTGGCACATCTTCACATAACATATTACCTCCAATTGCAAAGTAAGGATATCCAAAATAATCATCATCATCCCAATTTAAATTTAAAGAGCAAAAGTTTTCAGGTAGTGAGGTGAGTTGGTTGTTAAATAACCATAAATATGTCATAGAACTTAAATCCAAAAATGATTCGGGTAAATTATTAATATTATTGTAACCCAAATCCAAAATATACAAATTAGTTAAATTACCAAAATTTTCAGGCAAAGTTGTCAACTGATTAAAAGATATATATAATTGTACTAATGCTGTAAGATTAGAAAAACTATCTGGTAAAACAGTAATATTATTTTCTTCTAAATATAATTTTCTTAAATCATCAAGGTTTCCAATACTTTCAGGAATGGTATGTATTTGAATGTCTACTCCACTGAAATAAAATCCTGCTACAAGAAATCTTAATCTTCCATCATTCCAAGTTTGAGTTCCAAGTTCAAAAGCATTCATAGAATTATCAAAATCATTCGCAGCGATTATATCATCTAAAGCCACTAAATCACCATCTTTAAAGCAAGTACCGTCATCTTGAATTGTTACATTTGGATATAATGTATCAATATCCTCAAAGTAAGAAAAACCTTCTTCACAATTTAAAGATTGTTTATTTTGTAATCGTGTATGGTCATTAAATCCTAGAATTGCATTCAATACTATTATATAAATTAATTTTTTCATAATCCGTAACCTTATTTAATGAGATAAACTTTTTCAGTTAAAATATTATTTTTTGATTTACATTGAATAATATAAACACCTGCTGAAAAATTACTAGCATTCCAACTAAAATTATGTAAACCATAATTTAAAAAACCTGAATAAATATCTTGAATTTTATTTCCATAGATATCAAAAATATCTATATCAATACTTTGAGTATCCATTACATTAACTTCAAAATTAACGGTTGGATTAAAAGGATTAGGATATGGTGCACTTAAACTAAATTCAACATCGTTAGGATTTAAATTATCTAAAATATTACCACCAAATGATAAAATGATATCTTCATCTGGGTTTAGTGTTAGAGTTGTAATATTATTTTCTAATTGATTTAAACTGTATATATTAAGAATGTAAGTTTTAGATTTTTGAATATGATGAATTGGTGAAATAGTCAATTCTGCTTCATAATTTCCAAAATTATCATTATNAATTATATTAAAATTAACATCGAAAGTTTGAGTGTAGTCACCATTATTCAAAACACTAACNAGTAAATCCTCTNCACCNATATTTAATTCATATAGATCATTAATCATTTGAGGAANTGTAANGCTGTAAGCTATTGGAAAAATTCCTGGAATTCTCATTGCNCTATAAACTANTCCATCAGGNATTTGAAGGTTATAATTTGCTTCCCATANTGAATCACCATTTTGATTAACNTCAANACTAGTTCCACTACCACCAATTGTAGTTGAAAGATAGTTTCCATTTTCTAGTTTTTGTGTATTTCCTGATAAATATCCGTATAAATTTTCAGGCAATACATACTCCCATACAAGNTCTGCTTCACAGCCTGATTGTGTTTCTNATATATCAATTTCTAGTGATCTTGAAGTTTTGATATCTTGATCTAAGAAAATTTCACTTAAATTTCCATTATCAAATGTTAAAATATTTCCATTNCTTAATTTTTGTATACTATGTTGAAAACTAAAACCTATATCTTCCCCACAATCTANGTCACCNGATCCTAACTCGTGTCCTAAATTCCATATAACTTCTCCACTAGGNTAGGCTATTTTTGTTATTCTATTTAAATGTCTNGAAGATAAGTAAATNGCNCTATCATCTTCATCAAACCAAATTGCATTGGCATGAGTCCAATCAAAACGATTTGTATTATATGCTTCATACCATATNCCNCCATAAATATCATAATCTANCATACTAAAATGATCAAANACATTCCANGTCCAAACNTCTTCTTTTGTATCNGCATCCCATTCNATTATNTTATCACCCATCCAATCAAATTCAATNGTTTCTCCATCNGCTTCAAATCCCAANCCNTGAAATAAAGGTGTCCATGGNCCAATTGGTATAGGTCCNTCTCCATAAGAAGTNCCTAANCCAATGTAATTGCCNTTTGGCAATTGAAATATATCATGATGAATGAAATTATCNCCAGGTTCTTGCCAAACNATNCCATCTTCAAAATTGAATTTTATGCCTGGNTAGTTATTTTCTNCATTATTNCCAATAAATTCAGCNCCAAAAAATCTTCCATACTTATCNGTNTTATAAAAAATTAAATTATCATTACTAGAGTTCCAAATCTCNTGNCCATCTTNATCNATGACTGCAGAATAATAATCAAAAAATGAACCAAAAATAGTTAGACCCTGTTGANNNTCAGAATNATATAATGTGGTTGTAGCATTTGCAATTGANGGTCCAATTGAAAAGGTATCTGAATTTGANNTTAAAATTTCACCNTCATTNCTAAGACTATTAATTTGCCANGAATATGAATTATTCCAATCTANATTTTCTTTTNCAATGTATATTAGAGAATTTGAACTAACTCTTTCACCACAAATNACACAATCATTTANNATATCATTACTNTCAGNAANATAAATTTCATATTGGNTTGCCTGCGGATNTTCTTGCCATTCAAATCTTACATGTATTTGATTAAGTATAGCATCTGTATCTGGATGNAGTAATTGANCATTTATNATTACTAATAAAAATTAATAAAAAATATTTTACCATATTATTANCCTAANATATTATTAATTAGTAAAACAACNTCAGANACATTTATTAGTCCATCACCATTCATATCACCAGTATTTAGATTAANTTCAGCATCTCCAAGTATCATATTTACCATAATTATTACATCTAANACATTTATGTTATCATCATCATTAGTGTCTCCTAATGTACTTCCATTTACATTCATTGTAANNGGAATTGATACGCTTCCACCATTNGATGCTACATTCATATATGCATAAAGTGTTCCATCATTGTCATCGCTACTACATGTTANTNTTATTGATTGACTTTCGTTATCATATAAAGTACCTTNTTCAGGATTNACTGATAACCATTTTGGAGCNGATTCAAATGTNATATTAAAATTGTTTGACAATCCATCNGATCCAAAAATCACTTGCGANCCAANATTNNTATTTTTTTGAATTCCAACTGANGCATCATAGTTNCCATCTATATTTCTGTAATTTATATCAATTTTTCCAGANGGGTATATAACAATTTGAAAATCATAAAACGTATTTTCAAAATATGTCCACCAGTGAGCAACTTCATTGAACCAAATTACGAAACGTTCGGCATTNGAATGATAATAAACATTACCTGAACAATACTGATTGCAATTATCATTTACAGGATTTAAATCATCCCAAAGTCCAAAAATTGCAGCNCCATTAATTTGATTTGAAGGAATACCAGTATTATCCCATGNGTCTACATCATTATCAAATCCTACCCATCCATTTGGATTAATAAATAATTCATTATATTGATTGTTNGAAAAATCATCNANATAAAATGGAAAATTAAAATCTAGTGACAATGTNGCTCCAGCTTGATCGTTTGTTGGAAATGTGTAAATAGTTCCAATGTNNCTTATATCAANCCATTCGTAATNAGTATTGTTATCAATATNNGAATCTGTCCAAAAGTAATCTCCATCATCNGGNCCATCTCCAATNACATTAAATGGAGAAGAACTGATATTGTAGTTTAATTCNGANTCNAGTTCTCCTGNATTANATATNTTTACAATATCCGATTGAGATTCATTAGNATTCATATCAAATGTTAATTCTTGAGTATCATATGTTAGTTCNGGGTCAGGNAAATCAATAGCNTCCATACCATCCAATATTGTAGTACCTGTATTATCAGGNTCTAAATAATCTTTNAAACCTAAATTCCAGGATGANCTNACTTTACCATATGTATCATAAGTNATAGATGTACATGATGCNGTACCACCATAGAGTTGTCCAACTATTCTATGTGTNTTACCATCAAAAAGGGGTGATCCAGATGAGCCAGGCTCAGTTGTACCATCNTCCCAATTATTTACATCCCAATAATTTCCTGCNTTAGATGCATTATTATAATCAAAAGAGATTTTTTTNATATCTCCACTTGGGNGNTGAATTCNCACTGGAGTTGAGGGAGTAGTNCCTGAAGCATCCCATCCNGCATAATGTACTTCGTATGTATCAGGTATTTCTTCTTCTAACCTAAGTATTGCATAATCTGAACTAGCNGAATTGTCTAGNAAAGTAGATCCTTGGACTGTCATAAATGTTGGNCCATTCTGATTGTTGCAACCTGAACTTTCATAATTAAACATAAATATCCAATTAGACTCACCNCCCAAACAGTGATTTGCNGTTAAAAAATAGGGTGTTAAATCTTGNCTNACATTGTTAACCAAAGATCCAGTNCAAAGTCTAAAACCACCTCCACTTAATATCATTGCAACTGAACGAACTTCAGCCTCCCAATCAATAAATTCAGGACANTTNACATTATTNTTACATGAACCTGAATCTCCATANTCTCTTGATTCCTCNGGATANAAAACATCTTTATATGCATGTACTACTCTTCCAATTTGAATTGTACCNTTGAACTCTACATTGTANGGTTCAAAATATTCAATTATTGTTACATCNCCTTTNGTAGGAGAAGTTGCAAAAGTTTCATAAGATTTATTATTTAAATTAGTAAAAGCACCTAAAATNGTAGACTTATCTTTNTCATAAACATATAGTTCTGCACCNTCTGGTATGACAAANTTATCATACAATAAATTTATTGAATATGCATTTTTACTTGTGATAGATAATCTCCACAANCTTCCATTATCAATATTTTCCCAGGTACCAGAATTATTTAAATTAAAATTTACATCAAAAGGATTTCCAAATCTATANGGCACATTCTTATCTTTCTCTTCTAAATCTTGNAATTGTAGAANATCATGATCTACTTCAGGTAATGTTATATTAGTNATTTCATTATTCATATCCCAAATTACTGATTTTGGAGTACCATTGATNCTAACTTGNGAATAAATATTACTAATCAAAAACAAAGTTATNATTAANGTTNTNNTTATTTTGTTCATTTNNGAATCCTTTTAATTTGAATNATGNACANTTTAGGAATTTACAAAAACAGACAGTTCNTTTACATTACAAATTGTAACNAAACAAAAATTATTTTTGTGGAGGCGGTGGGAATCGAACCCACGTCCGAATAAAGCTTTCTCAAAGCATCTACATGTTTAGTTTATTTTAGGTTTTAATCTAAACTTTATAAACAAACAAACTTATTTAGACGATTCTACGTATCTACCGAAGCAGACGATTTAATCTAGAAATAGTAGAAAAATTACTAGACGAGTGTGTTTAAAATGACACCCCTGTAATAGTTTCACACACAAAAACTAAAAGAGATGGCTACTGACTAATTAAGCAGCAGCTGCGTAACCGTAATCGGCACTTATTAGTTTTCCCTAGATGATTAACGAGGTTACTAGAGAACCTCGACATGCAACTAAAAGTTAACAATTTATCCGTCGAAGCCATGTCGCCCCCAATAAAANAATTTTAAAAAGCGGNTNAAAATATAAGAAATTAATTAAATAAAAAAATATACTTATTTAATTATAAAAAGTTTGTTCTATTTTTTTTAATTTATAAATTTAGNACGCGCTGATTTNATAAATTNGNACANAAGAATTAGTTTAAGACCCAGTAGCTCAGCTGGTAGAGCAGTGCCCTTTTAAGGCATTGGCCGAAGGTTCGAATCCTTCCTGGGTCACTCTAATCTAATTANNATCTTTGTANAATAACTTTTTTACTTCNTCNTCAATCNTTTTTAAATCATCNTCTGATGGTTCAGTTTTTTNTGTGNTNTANTTTATNTTTACATTATTANGATTAGGATNTNTCATAATAAACTCCNCCNATTTTTTTTAAAAAANAATACATTTTACCTTATTATTATNATAATAAAACNNAAAAAATAAAATTGTGATACTAATCANCTCGTCTATAAATTNAAATATTTTATAAAAAGTTAAAAAAAAACGTGCAAATCGCGCGTTTTGTTACTAAATTAGCTCGCAGTAAAAGATACAAATAATAAAATTGAGGTTTACATGAGTAGGTTTGCGCAATTAACATTGTTATTTATTACATTTGGATTTTCAAATGTTGTGATTAATGAAATTCACTATAATCCATCGCTTAACTTAGGATTTGAAGATTCGGATTATGAATTTATTGAATTATATAATAACTCTGATAATGATATTGATATAACAGATTGGTCATTCGCATCAAGTAACATTCATTACCAATTTGGTCACCATGTAATAGCAGCTGGAGATTATGTGTTGCTTTGTAGAAATGCTAGCACATATGAAAATTGTATTGATCACCATGGTGGTTCACTTCTCAATGATGGTGATACATTGTATTTGTTAGATGCTCATCACAATTATATTGATTATGTATCTTATGATGATGGTCAAGATTCACATGATGTATTTCCTCCTGAAGGAGATGCTGAAGGGCCATCAATAGAATTAACAAATGCTAATTTAGATAATAATACTGGAACTAATTGGCAAGCAAGTTCTCAAATCAATGGTACACCAGGATACCAAAATACGGATGGTAGTGAAACAGAATTAGTTTTTATTGGATTTGGTACAGTAGGTCCTGAATCCATTGAGGTTACAATTGATACTCCATATGATGTTGCTGGATTCCAAATGGATATTACTGGCGTGCTTCTTGGAGAAGCTTCGGGCGGCTTAGCTGCAGATGCAGACTTTACGGTATCTACTGGCTCCTTATCTACAATTATTGGATTTTCATTTACAGGTGGATTCATACCAGCTGGAAGTAATGGAGTTTTAACTAACATTGAATATATTACTCAAAGTGAAGATGCGTGCATTGTTAATGTAATATTATCAGATCCTGAAGGATTAAGCCTGAATACTAATACAGGAGATTGTACTTCGTTAGAGTTAACAACTTGTGATGATCCTGAAGCTTGTAATTTTGGATTAGATGGAGAATGTCAATATCCTGAAGAAAATTTTGACTGTGATGGGAACTGTACTGTTGATATCGATTGTGATGGTGAATGTGGAGGCATTGATGTGGTAGATGATTGTGGAGTCTGTGGCGGAAACAATGCAGACAAAGATTGTAATGGAGATTGTTTCGGAGATGCTGTTGAAGATGAATGTGGTGAATGCGGTGGAGATAGCAGTTCCTGCACAGCCTTTTTAGAATTTGGCTCATATTGTGATATGAATATTGAGATACTATATAGTTCTTTTGTGAATATAGCAGGATTTCAGTTTACTATATCTAATATTAATATAGAATCAACTTTTGGTGGTGCTGCAGATGAATATGGTTTCAATTTATCTAATAGTGAAAATACTGTAATAGGTTTTTCATTTGAAGGAAATACAATACCAACAGGTCAAGGTGTATTAACAAATATTAAATTAGATGGTGTAAATCCAACGCCAGAATGTTTTGAAGAAATTATTATGTCAGATACTAATGGTAATGAAATTCCGTCTTTAGCAGGTGATTGTGCAGATTTATGGTCTGACCTTTGGAGTGATGATGGTAGTTGTCAATTTACGGATGAAAATTTAAATTATTTTACAGACTTACCTAATTCAACAGGTCTTAATCATTTAGTTATTATTGAAGACATTCTTGGTTTAGAGCCAGGTGACGAGATTGGTTTATTTGATGCAAATGGTTTATTAAGTTCTGAAGATTGTTCAGATGATTTTGGTGAACTTTTAGTAGGTGCAGGTGTTTATGATGGATCACAGATGAATATAGTAGGTGTAGGTTCTCTTGATTTTTGTGATTTCCCTGATGGTTATCAGTTATCAGGATGGGTTGAAGACAATCCAATCATGATTAAGATATGGGACGCTTCACAAGACTATGAGTATGTAGCAACTCAGTATGTGTTTGAATCAGGCGGTGTATGGAATGAGTTGTTCTCAACTATTATGGAACTTGATGCGAACATCTATGGATGTACAGATCCAGAGGCTGGTAACTATGATGAGTATGCAACTATAGATGATAATTCTTGTGTATATATCGTCACACAGCAATTAGATATGGATGGGGTTATACTTAACAACATCTCTTTAAATGTTCAACCTGGAAATCCAGATGTTGAAGCATTATTTTCTAATCATGATATCATGTTTGTAGCAAATGCTGATGGACAATTTTACATTCCTGAAAATGATGTTAATACTATAGGTGATTGGAATTTAAGTAAAGGTTATCAAGTATTATTAAACGGATTTGATAATCAAACTTTACAAGTTGAGGGTTATCCAGTAGATTTGGAAAATACAGTAATTACTTTAAATCCATTCACATTGAATAATATATCATTCCCGCTTCACCAGCCAATTTCAGCTGCAGATTTAGTTGAAGGCTTACCAGTAATATTTTGCACAGATGATCAGGGACATTATTATATACCAGGCACAGGATTTAACACTATTGATGAGTCTGGTGGTATGATGCCAGGTAAAGGTTATCAGGTCTTAATTGGTGGATCTGATACCTTAGAATTTACTTATAGCGAACCAAGCAGTGAAAATTTAGGCAGAAACCTATCGATTGTAGGGGCTTCTGACAATTATGAGATAACCAGAACAGGAGTATCACATCCTATTGTAATCAATCAAATCACAGGTGCGGTATCACAAGGTGATGAACTAGTAGCATATGCAAATGGTATACCAGTAGGTGTAGTACCAGTAAATGTTGAAGGTTCAACACTACTTGTAGCATGGAAATCACTAT
>PARL01000015.1 GCA_002711465.1 Fidelibacterota bacterium
ACTTGGTTTTTTGACCTTTTATATCAAGAGTAAAAAATTCATTTACTTTTTTTCCAATTACTTCTTGCCCAAAAGGTGAGTGATAGGTTACAATTATTGGAAATAAATCTAATTCTAGTTCTAATGGCCCTAATATATAATATGCTTCTGCTTCATCTTTGCCTTGCTCATGAATCATTACCTTATTACCAAATTCAACCTCATCTGTATCAATTTCACTATCTTCTATCATACGAAATGGAGCATGAGAAGATAATTTTTGTTTTTTATATATTGCTAAACTCATTTCTTCTCTAGCAGCGTGATATTCAGCATTTTCTTTAAGATCACCAAGTTCTCTTGCATGGGCGATTCTTTTTCCAATTTCTTCCATATTATCGTCAATTTTTTTTAATTCTTTTTGTAATAAAGTATATGTGCTTTTTAAAACTAGTGTTGCCATTTTTATGTACCAAATTATTAAGATTTCATTTTTAAATATATTAATAATCTAATACTTATACATTATATTTTAATATGTGATATTTATTTTTATTAAAATTAATACTCCAAAACTAAAAAATTATAAAAATCATGCTATTTATAGAGGAGTTTTTCATTATATTATAGCATGCGTTATACCTTAATCATGTCTATTATTTTTCTATCATCGTGTGATTTTTTTGATGATCAAGAGGATCAATTAGGTACCTGTGTTATCTATGAGTTAAACCTTGACTATGATCCTCCATTAAACGAATATGACTGTTGGGATAATGTATCTCAGGTTGCATGTNGTGGAACTTGGTATATTAATCAATCTTGTTCTGAATTTTGTGAGGAAAAACAAAATGAAGAATACACTTTATGTAATGCATATTAAATAATAATAAGAAATCAATATGGAAAAAGAAAAATTATCATTTTATTCTNTACAAGATAATGGTGAAAGTCTAAAAAAAATACACATATATGAAAGTGGAATTTCAGCTGGTTTTCCTTCTCCAGCAGAAGATTATTTAGATGTAGATTTGAATCTTCACAGATATTTAGTAAAAAATCCTGCTTCAACATTTTTCATTGTTGCAAAAGGTCACTCTATGGAAAAAGCAGGCATTGGTAATGATGATTTGCTAGTCGTAGATAAGTCACTAAAAGCAAAAAATAATGATATAGTAATTGCCGTNGTTAATGGAGAATTTACTGTCAAAAGATACATTGATTTAAATGGTAAGATTTGTCTAAGAGCAGAAACTGAAATTTNAAATTATCCTGATATTGAAATTAGTGATTCAATTGATTTTGAAATTTGGGGAATTGTCACACATACAATTCATAGTAATAGATGATAGTTTTAGCAGATTGCAATAATTTTTACGCTTCTTGTGAAAGAGTTTTTAATCCAAAATTAAAAAATAAACCCGTTATAGTTTTATCAAATAATGATGGATGCGTTATTGCTAGAAGTAACGAATCTAAAGCCTTAGGTATTCAAATGGGTGAGCCAGCATTCAAAATAAAAGATATTATTATTAAACATAGAGTCTATGTTTTTTCAACAAACTTTGCATTATACGGAGATATGTCAAGTAGAGTAATGTCAATTTTGAAAGATGANAGTCCTTTAACTGAAATTTATTCAATTGATGAAGCATTTATGGATTTTTCAACTATTTCTNATTATGCTAAATTCGCTTATAAAATTAAAGAAAAAGTATCTATATCTACTGGTATTCCAGTTTCTTTTGGAGTAGCCAAAACAAAAACATTAGCTAAAGTTGCAAATCATATAGCAAAAAAATATACAACTGATAATATTTTTGTAATGAATGATAGCATTAAAATTCTTAANAAATTTCCTATNAGTAAAGTGTGGGGTATTGGTAGATCAAACTCTAGTATGCTAATTAACCATGGAGTAAAAACAGCTTATGATTTTATCAATTTAAATGAAAATTGGGTACAGCAAAAAATGTCAATAGTTGGACTTAAAATATTACGTGAGTTAAAAGGTATACAATGTTTTGATATTAATGATTACCCTAAGCGTAAAAAAAGTATTTGTACATCAAGAACATTTCCAAAAGATAGCAATAACCTTAAATATATAGAGCAAGCCATATCAAATCATGCAACTAGATGTGCGGAAAAACTTAGAAAAGAGAAAAGTTGTGCTTTACATATAGGAGTTTTTTTAAACGTAAATAGATTTAAAAATTCTGATAAATATCAAAACGGATTTAGAGCTGCAATGTTTGAAGTTGCAACCAATGATACAATGAAAATAATAGAANCATCTAAGCTGCTTTTAAAAAGTATATATCGTAAAAATATTTTCTATAAGAAAGCTGGAGTTATAATGGGAGATATTGTTCCNCANAACCAAGTACAATTACATCTATTTAATGATNCTANTCAAGACATTAAAATTAAAAAATTATTAGAAAATGTTGATTTTATAAATAAAAAAATGGGACGAAACACTATTAAGTTTCTNGCTCAAGGTCTTGCAAAAAGAGAAAAATTGAAACAAGAGAATTTATCTCCATGTTATACAACTAGATGGGAAGATATATTAAAGATTGATTGTTAAATATTTAAAAAGGAATCAAATATAATTATGAAAAAAATAATAACTATTTTTACGCTATTTTTAACAATTATTAGTTCACAAAACACTATTCCTTCAGCATTGTTAGACTTTTCGGATAAAAGTAATGACAATATTAATAGAAGAGTAGAACGNTTTTATGGTTTAAACCCATATAATGTAGGGGGTATATTATACACCAAGAGTACTAGTTATGCTACAAATGAGTCATTACAAAGAGATGTTGATATTCATTGGGGAACTAACCTTATGACATGGAGTATTGGTATTAATGTCAAACAATATTGGTATAATAGTAAGTATAAAGCAGTTTCATATTTTAGTTCTGTAAGTACTAATTTAGGTTTAGTTCTTGGAATGGGTGGTGAGGATGGTGGTACAGGATTGGATTTNCATAGTATTGCATCAGGTATTGATTTTAATGTTGTTCGATTTAATAATTTTGATATTAGATTTACATTAGGTTTACAAACTCTAGGGTCTTTCACTTTGATGAAGGGTCAACCTATTCCAGTAATTAATGTTTCCGTAGTTTCAGATATTTAAGATGAATGATGTATCAAAAGCTAATTTTTGGAATGAGTGTTATAATGATAATAATACTGGTTGGGATTTAGGAAAGATTACACCTGTATTTAAAGATTGGGTCGATAAACTTGATAAAAAGTCAAAAATTTTAGTTCCTGGTTGTGGTAATGGTTATGACCCATTATATTTTGCTTCTTTAGGACATGATGTTGTTGCTGTTGATTTTTCTGAAATTGCAGTCAATAATATTAAATCTAAATTAAAAGCAGAGAAAGTAAATCTTAAAGTTATAAAATATGATTTCTTTAACTTACTAGACAAATATAAAAAAGAATTTGATTATATTGTTGAATATACATTTTTTTGTGCGATTGATCCAAAAAATCGAGATCAATATATTAATATTACGCATAAGCTATTAAATGATAATGGCTATTTAATTGGTCTATTTTTGCCTTTTCAAAAAAAAATTTCAGAGGGTGGCCCACCATTTGCTGTTAGAAAGAATGAAATTAAAAAAAAATTTGTTAAAAAATTTGATTTAATAGAAAATTTTTCTCATCCATTATCAATAAATGCTAGAAAAGAAAATGAATTATTTTATAAATTTAAAAAAAAATAAAATTACAAAATAACTTTGCTAAATTATGATACTGCTATGACAAAAACTTTAAATATAATCTTACTAATAACTTTAATTTTTCTAGGTTGCGAAAATTTATTCAATGATGACACAATTTATGGATGTCTTGAAGAAACTGCATGTAACTTTTCTCAAATCGCTAATACAAATGATCCAGATTTATGCGAATTTCCGCAAGTAAACTATAATTGTTCAGGTGATTGTATTGTTAATATTGATCAATGTGGTGAATGCGGAGGGTTTGGCTTAGATGTTGATCAAGACGGTTTATGTGATGATATAGATCCATGTATTGGTCTTACACAGAATGGTTATGTATGTAATGATATACAAGTTCTGTATGACTTTATTAATGTTAATTCTGCGCTAGACTCTATAAATGTTTATGATATTGGTATTGATTATGGCATCACAGATTGGAATGATGGTAAACTAACGTACCTAAGTTTAGCAAATTTAAATTTAGATAATGTACCAACTACCATATACTTATTAGACTCATTAGAAATTTTATTTTTAAATGATAATAATATATCAACACTACCAGATACATTTTGTAATCTTCCAGCCTCTTGTGAGATATTTATTCAAAATAATAATTTATGCAGCGAATATCAGACTGATGAATGGAATTGTATAAATCAATTTTTACCACAGGATTGTCAAGATTAATGATACCTTTATTTCCACTAAAATTAGCAGTTTTACCAAAAGAAATTCTTCCTTTACATATATTTGAAGATAGATATAAAAATATGGTAACACAGTGCATATCTAATAAAACCCCTTTTGGGATGATTTACAGAGAAAAAGGGGAATTTTCAAAAATTGGATGTGCAGTAAAAGTATATAAGATATTAAATAAATATGATGATGGTAAATATGACATACTTGTTGAAGGTTGTTATAGATTTAAAATATTAAATTATATAAAAAAAAATGATTTATGGCATGGAGAGATACAAGAAATTGACGAACATTATGATTTAATGGATCCAAAAATTTTCAATTATATTTTAGATAAATATTTAAAGGTTTTGCTATCAAATAATGCAAATCTTAACATACAAGATGAATTAAACAAAACTAATTCATTTGATTTTACAAAAGACTTGGTTATTCCTACATCTATAAAACAAGAATTCTTAGAATTAGATGATGAATTTTCAAGAATGAGATATATAGAAAAATTTCTTGATACAGTTATTAATTCAAATTCAAAAAAAGAAAACTTTAATCTAAAAGATAAAACATTGAATTAATAAAAATTTCACCTAATATTTTTTTGAACTTTACCATGATTTTTACATATAAATAAATATCAATATTTTTAACATGAAAAACTACTTAAGTAAAATACTAATAACTCTTTTGATGTTCTCTTTAAACATCCCATCTAAACTTAATACACAAGATAACTATTCAAATCACCTTGAACTTTTTATACATCAAGATATAATCAATAACTTTTTATCATCAATTGGAAGTATTGATGGTGGAGGTAAAATTGGTGGCTTCAATTACAAATGGAATGTTTCAAATTTTTATATCGTAATTGACGAAGAAAAAGCAGAATTTTATGGTAATATTAAGTTAGAATCTGGTCAGTTTTCTAGAGAAGATATAATCGTTGGAAATGTAAATGTCTATTACGAAGAAAATGAAAATTTAATTTTTGTTAAAATTGAAAATGTTGACGTTGATATTGATATATCTCATATTTTTAATACCATACCAAAAGATGTAGTAAATATAAATGTAGATTTATCTCAATATTTTGCTGAGCCATTTGAAATTCAGGCTCCCCAACCTAAGACAACATCTTACCCGATTACTGTGAGCAATGATACAACACAGATAGTTATAAATAATAAAGAAACAAAATTATTTTTAGTAGAAAATGGAATAAAAATCATTTCAATCTACCAATGTGAAAGTCAATGATATCATTAATTTTAAATTAATCACATTATAATAAATGACTAACATTATAAAAACATCATCGAATTTATTTCAATCTGATATAACATTAAAAAATTTAGAAAATCAAAGTCCCAAAACATTAATAAAATATATCAAAGAAAATTCAGATATTGACATTAATGATGATAAAATTTTTGTTGAAAATTATCATAGGGATTGGTCAAATATAGAAGGTTTCGCAGATATTGTAGCAAGACCTAAGAATACTTATGAATGTTGTTTATTAATGTTTTTATTTTCAAATGCACACATTCCAATTACTATTTCTGCTGGAAAAACAAATTTAACTGGAAGTGCCACTCCGCTGGGAGGAGTTGTAATAAATACAGAATTAATGTTACTACCAAAACCTAAAATAAATATAAATAAAAAAATTATAAAAGTTCCAGTGGGTGAAATTTTAGAAAATGTCAGAAAAGATGTTTTGAAGTTATCCAATAATAAACTTTATTATCCTGTAGACCCAACAAGTAGAAAGGACGCAACAGTTGGAGGTACGATATTATGCAATGCATCTGGTTTTATACCAGGAGAAAAAGGAGCGACAAGGTACTGGGTTGAATCAATTGAGATGGTTTTGTTAAACGGTAAAACAATTAATGCAACTAGAGGTCAATATACTTCTAAAAATAATGAATTTATAATTGATAATAATGTAGTGAAAGTCCCAACCTATAGTAGGCCTAAAATTAAAAATGCAAGTGGAATTTTTAGTGCAGATAAAAATGATATTGATTTTGTTGATTTAATAATTGGAAGTGAAGGTATTTTTGGACTTTTATCTGGATGTGAACTAAGATTAGACACCTTGTCTAAAAATCACATAGATTTTTTTATACCAATTGATAATGAACGACTAGCTATTAAATTTTATCATTACATTTCTAAGTTTATTAATGAATCAAATTATGAATTAAAAGCCTTGGAATATTTTGGACACAATAGTCAAAATTATATGAAAAATTCAGACTTTTTATTTGATAATAACGATCAAGTTGGTATCTATATGCAAATACCTATTTTTGATAAAACTGTAGAANATGAGGCTGAAAAATGGATTGACATTATAAATGATTCTAAGTGTAATTTAAATCCTGATACAATATTAATACTTAATAATTCAAATAATTGGGATAAATTTTTCGAAGCTAGACATTCGATTCCAGTAAATGCTTTAGAGAAAACCATTAGTGATGATGCAGTTAGTATTATTACTGACACTATAGTTCCTCCTGATAATTTTCAAGAATTTTTATCTTATACACATCAATTAATTAGACAATATGATGTCGAATACTTACTATTTGGTCATCTCGGTGATTGCCATTTACATTTTCACCTTATCCATTCAAAAAAAGATCAAGATAAGGCAAATACTATTTACAANAAAATCGTNCATAAATCATCNATTCTAGGAGGAGTTTATTCTGCTGANCATGGTACTGGAAAAAGAAAAAGAAATGATTTTATAGAATGTTATGGACTAGAAGCTGTTAAAGAAATTAAATTATGTAAAGAATCTTTTGATTCTTTAACATTATTAAATAAGGGAAATATCATAGAATGAGAAATTTTTTAATCCTGACTTTATCAATTATTTTATTTAGTTGTTCAGAGGAAAAATCAGTATATCCATGGTCTGACTTAACATTTGAACAAGCTGTTGATTTAAATTCAGATAAAATTATTTTTTTAGATTTTTATTCAGAAAACTGAGGTGCATGTAAGCGGCTGGAGGTCGAAACATTGAATGATTCCCTAATTATTGATTTAACTGAAAAACATTTAATTCCTATTAAGTTAGATGCATGGTTTGATTCTATAGGGCAAAAATTATTTTCTGATTTCAATGGCTATGCTATTCCTCTGTTGATATTTTTAAATGGCAAAGGTGAAGAATTAGATAGAGTAGTTGGTTATAAAGATAAAGAAGATTTTCTTGAAATATTAAATAACGTTTTAAATAATCATGATACATTTAAAAGTTTATTAGAGAAATATTACAAAGGAAATAATGATTCAGATTTAATTGATAAACTATCACTTAAAAGCGATGAACGTCAAGATGACATTTTATCAACTGAATTATATCTAAAAGTATTAAATAACGATATAAATTTTAATAAAGATGTTTACGAGCGAGCTTTATACTTTTTTGCTAAAAAAGAACTTAAAAATAATAATCCCAATAAAATGATGACTTTTATATTAGAAAATGCTAATTCTAAAGAGTCAAAAAAGATAGGCCCTGCATACATGGACTTAATTCGTTATTATGCAAGTATAAATGATACCATTAAAGAGGTTGAAACATATTTAGAAATGGTTAATATTTTTGTTGATTCAGATGCTATACCCTTAAAAAATAAACCTTCTTTTTTAAATTCTTATGCATGGAGAATGAGTGAATTAAACACTAACTTGGAAGACGCATTAAAAAAATCTATAAAATCAATAGAAATATTAGACTCTTTTGGTTCTGAATTTGAATCTTCCAAACCTATGTTTTTAGATACAAAAGCAGAAATATTATGGAAAATGAATATGCATGATGACGCAATTGCTGTTATAGATATAGCTATTGAAATGGATTCAGATTATCAATATTATAAAGATCAAAAAATTAAGTTTATAAATTCAAAAAAAGGAAATTAAATGGAAGCTCATATAAAAACTAATAAAGGAACAATTAAACTAAAATTATTTTACGATAAGACACCTATTACAGTATCTAATTTTGTAAATCTATCTAAAAGGGGATATTATAATAATCTATCTTTTCATAGAGTTATAAATGATTTTATGATTCAAGGAGGATGTCCACTTGGAACTGGCACTGGGGGTCCAGGGTATAACTTTTCTGATGAATTTCATTCAGATTTAAAGCATGACCAGCCTGGTGTTTTATCTATGGCTAATGCTGGTCCAGGTACAAATGGTAGTCAATTCTTCATTACACACGTTGAAACTCCTTGGCTAGATAATAATCATACTGTATTTGGAAAAGTATTAGATGATGATGATCAGAATGTGGTTAATTCAATTACCCAAAATGATATGATTGAATCTATAGAAATTATTGGTGATTTAGAGCAAAATGATGCAATAGATGATCTACTTTCTTCATGGAATAGCATATTAGATAAAAATTCAAATTAGTTTAATGAAACTATATTTGATACATACAGGCTACTACGATAAGAATGTTGGAGAAGGATTTTTTGAACAACATACTAATATATTTATTGTTGCTAAAAATGCATATGCTGCCAGAGAAAAAGTTAAGAAGTTACCTGAATATTTAGAAAAGAAAATGCATATTGATGGTATGAAAGAAATTAAAAATATTAGTGGTTATGATATAAATCTCAAAAAAAGTTCTAATAAAGAAAAAGTAAATAATTATAATCATTACCAAGTAAGATTTTTAAGTAAAAATAAAAAGAAAGATTAAAAATGAATTCTAAGATTAATATTGACGAAAAATACTCAAAATTTACTAAGCATTGGTCTCCAAGAATCATTGCTGAAATGAATGATTATCAATTTAAGTTAGCCAAAATAAAAGGAGAATTTGTTTGGCATTCACACAAAGATACAGATGAGACATTTATAGTTTTAGAAGGACAAATGACACTCAAGTTTAGAGATGGTGATGTTACATTAAATAAAAATGAATTATATGTTGTTCCAAAAGGGGTTGAGCATAAGCCCTACGCAAAAGAGGAATGCAAAATATTAGTTATTGAACCAAAAGGTGTCATAAATACTGGTAACTCAGGTGGTAAACTAACAATTAATGAAGAAATGTGGGTTTAAATAAGGGAGACTTTATGTTACTAGATGATTTATTGAAAAAAGTTGTTGAAGAAGATGGTAGTGATTTACATATTACTGTAGGTACACCTCCGCGAATAAGAAAAGGTGGCTCTTTAATTGAAATGAGTTCAGATAAACTAACATCTGATATTGTAAAGTCAATGATAGAATCTAAAATGAATGAAAATCAATTAAAAAGATTTAGTAAGGGGCAAGAGATTGATTACTCAATTGGAATTCCTGGTTTAAGTAGATTTAGAGTAAATGTATTTAGTCAAAGAGGAAATATTGCCGCTGCATATCGAAGATTGCCAATTGATCCACCGAAATTAGATTCCTTGGGCCTTCCTGATTCAGTAGTTTCACTATCTGAAAAACGAAAAGGTTTAATTTTAATAACAGGCGCAACTGGAAGTGGGAAATCAACAACTATGGCTGCACTTGTGAACAAAATTACACATGAGCTTGAAGGGCATATTCTTACAATTGAAGATCCTATAGAATATTTGTTTCCGCACAATAAATCTCAAGTAAATCAAAGAGAAGTGGGTGTTGATACTGATTCTTTTGCATCTGGATTAAAAAGTGCATTAAGACAAGATCCAGATGTTGTAGTGGTAGGTGAGTTAAGAGACCCAGAGTCAATGGGAGCTGCACTCAGTATAGCAGAAACTGGTCATTTGGTATTGGCGACAATGCATACAAATACTGCTGCTGGAGCAATAACTAGAATGGTTGATGCTTTTCCACCTGATAAAAAAGAAGTTATAAGAATGAATATGTCTATGTCTTTATTGGCTGTAGTTGCACAACAATTAGTTCCAACTAATGATGGTAAGCGAACACTTGCTTGTGAGATAATGATAGCAACTCAAGCAATCAGGGCAGTAATTCGAGAAAATAATATTCACCAATTAGATAACTACATTAAAAGCGGTGGAAATGATGGTATGATATTAATGGATGACTCTTTAATAGAATTATATCGAAATGGAATCATATCTAAAAATAATTTACTAAAACATGCTGTAAATGTATCACAAGTCGAAAAAAATATGGGCTCTGTGAATAGTGGACCACAATTTTAAATGTTTTAAGGACTGATATGATTATTGATATTATTCTGCCACTTTCGTTAATCTTTATAATGTTTTCTTTAGGGCTTGGCCTAAAAATAGAAAATTTTAAAAATATCCTTATGTATCCTAAAGCTTTCATTTTAGGACTTTTAAATCAAATGTTGTTATTACCTGTAATCACATTTACTTTAGTCATAATATTTAATTTATCAAATGAATTGGCCTTGGGTATGATGATTTTATCTTGCTGTCCAGGAGGCGTTACATCAAATATTATTACCAAACTTTCAAATGGTGACATAGCATTGTCAATATCTTATACATCTGTTGTAAGTCTGATTACAATGTTTACCTTACCAATTATAGTAGGCTTTTCTTCAACTTTTTTCATGGCTGCAGATGCACCAACTATAAACATATATAAGCTTGGATTAACAATGTTTATTGTTACTACAGTACCTGTATCTATGGGTTTAATATTTAATACTAAGTTTAAATCTTTTTCTAAATATTTTTACCCAATCGCTAATAAAGTTTCAACATTATTATTTATTATAATTGTTTTTGGTGCTTTAGTAAGTGAATGGTCGACTTTCGTAGATAATATCTTTACATTAGGACCTTGCATTGTTTCACTTATATGTATTATGATATTCATTGGATATAAAAGTCCAAAATTATTTGGAATTGATTCTGTCAAAGCAAAGACTATTGCTATTGAATCAAGTATTCAAAATGGTACTGTTGGAATAACTATCGGAAACTTAATATTAAATAACACTGAAGGCTTATCTGTATTAAGTTTGCCATCAGGAGTTTATTCAATCCTGATGTATATAGTATGCTTACCAATAATTTTTTTTATTTTAAGAAACAAATAACACAAAAGGGAAGTTTATGGAATTTATTTTACCGNTTTGTATAATGGCATTTATAAATATATTTTTGACATATAGATTACTTTTTTTAGCAGGAGTGTTCATAAAGAAAAAAGATATTAGTATCAATCAGTTTCAGTTGTATGAAGGAACATTTCCTGATAAACTTTATTCAGCTAGATATCAATTTCAAAATATGTTCGAAGTTCCTATTTTATTTTACTTATTATGTTTACTTCACATCAATTTAAACATATACTCCATATTTGATATATATTTAGCTTGGGGGTTTGTAATATTTAGATTCATTCATTTTCTTATAAGACTTCAGAATCAAAAGGATTTGAACATAAGACCAAGAACTTTAACCTTTGTTTTAAGTTTAATAATTCTAACAGTAGCTTGGATTAATTTTTTTANAGAAGTTATATTTATTTAAATTTATAAAATAAAGCCCACAGAAAACTAAAAATCAATCCAATGTAAACGGCAGGTATTGATGTTATACCATTAATAATTAAAATATCCCAAAATAATGTTAAAACTATAGATATAACAATCATGTATATTGGGTTAATTAATTTAACATTAAAAAGTGCGCAAATTAATGGAACAAATGATGATACTAATAAATATCCGCCAAAATAGTACCAAAAATATAATGCTCTATCAAAAAATTGAGTTAATATAAAAGANAACAATAATATTATAAGAGTTCCTGTCCGGATATCACTAATAGTAGTTTTTTTACCTAAAATCACATTTAGATCATGTTTAAACGTATATGCAGATAGAAATGTGTAGCTATCAATTGTTGACATAACAACAGACAATAAAGAAATAAAAAATATTGCCATAAAAATTGGTTTACCATAAAACACAACTTCAGCAATTTCTACNTAAGGTGAAGTTGTAAATTTAGGATCAATTCCATTTGATATTGCGTATTCAATGTAGATTAATGCAATAGTTATTGTCATTATATCAAATAAAAACCAAAAAAATATTGAGATTAGAATACTTTTTTTAACTGTATGTATATTTTCCCCAGAGAACGTTCTTTGATAAAATGATGGATCAAGAAATGTTATTAACGACAAAAAAGCAAACATAAAGATGTAAGACCATTGAGCATTTCCTGGAATAGAAAATAAATCTGGTCTATGATTAATTAGATTTTTTAAACTATTAATTCCAAATGAATCNGATANTATTAATGTTATGAATAATATTATAAATCCAAGAAACATAAAAGTAAACTGTATTTNATCTGTTTTTATTATNGATTTNAAACCNCCCTTTAAAGTNTAAATTGTGCTAAATATTAATCCAATTATTATTGCTGANATTAAATTAATATTNAAAATTTGACTTATAATTTGTCCTAGTATTAATAGATAAGGTGCAGGNAATAGATATAAAATTAGTATNAGAGTTAATATTAATGCTGGTTTTTTGCCGTATGTTTTAAAAATTAAAATTGGTAAAGATGAATGGTCTTTTGTAAGAATTTTTGGTGCTATATAAAAAGCATAAAAAAAGGCAGATATGTAATAAAATAAACCGAAATAAACCCATGTAACAACGCCATTGTGTATAACCTCAATACCAATTTCATTGATACCACCATACCAAGTTGTTACTAATGTAGCTACTAATGCAGGTGTGGTGAGTTTTCTAGAAGAAAAAGCAAAGTCAATTATTTCATTTTTTGATTTTGCTCTGTAGCCATAAATTAATAAACCTATGAAAAAAAAAGATACTAAATATGTAGTAAACATTAGAAATTATAATCTAAACTTAATCCAATAGTAAATGGTTCTCCATAAGAAATATATAATTTATCTGAATAGGTAGGTGGCTCTAATCCAAAATAAAAACCTCTAATAGCATAATTTTGATTAAATACATTTTTAGCCCAAATAGACATATTTAATTGATTGTTATATTGATATCCAATGTGCAGATTTACTAATGTATATGGATCTGACTGTTCATTATGACTATCTGAAAAATAAAATTTATCCTTAGCAGTTAGTTCTGCACCAAAATTTATTGCATTATAATACTTTTCAAAACCCCATGAGAGAGTGTATGATGGCGCATGTGCAGCTTCTCTATCTTCAAATATAATTTCTGTATTCGAATCAGTTAGGTAAGAGTAAGAATTTATTTGAGTTTTCAGGTATCCAATGTTTAAGTATGATTCAAAGCTATCATCGTATATATGGGTTAAATTCATTGTTAAACCATAATTATAACCATCTGAAGCATTAGAGGTATAAAAGAAAAAACTGTTGGGATTTTCTGAATCTTGTTGACTAGAAAGACTTACTTGCAAATCTTTTCTCAACATATAAAAGTAATTAAAATTAATAGCAAAATTTTTATTTCTATGTTTATATCCAAAATCATAATTTCGGTTAAATTCTGGCTTAAATAATCTATTTTCAATTGATAGTCTAGGATTTTGATTTACTCCGCCTGCTTTGTATCCATCAGATATAGAAAAATATATATTTGTTTTGTTATTGTATTGATAATTAATTGAAAATTTTCCAGCTTTTAGATTATCATGATAATCAGTGTTAACGTAGGTTGTATCATATATAGGATTATAATAATCGTAATCTATATATTCTTCATGATAGTGAATAGAATTATATCTTAGATTTACTTGTTCTATTCTACCATTTAAAGAAAGTGTAATATTATTTTTTTTATACTTCAATTCATTAAAAATAGCATGATTAGTAATATTAAATATTGAATTTAGCGCAACATCTTCACCTCCAAGAATCCAACCATTAGCATTGTCCTCTTCTCTTAGATCTTTATAGTAGTATCCAAAAGCATTATTTAGTAAGCCAAAAGAGTTAATAATTCTAATTTCATGAGAAGACATGTATCTGCGTCTTAGTTCTTGTTGGTAATATTCATATGACCAATAATCAACATTGTAGGGATCTTCTGACCAAAATTCATCATTACCCCAATCAGAGTCATAGCTATGTTCCATTTGAGAATCTAAATAATTTGATATGTGAACTAATGAGAATTGATTTTGATTAATTTCATTTTTAATGGATATTGCTCTAAGTTTTTGAGAGTCCATTCCAGGTTGATTACTGTAAGTTGTATCAATGTTATTGTTTGGAGACCAAACATCATAACCATTTTCCATATTAGAATTTACTATTGTTAATCTAGATGAAAATAAAGATGATGGTAAATAAGTTAACTTTAATTTTTGCAATTCTTCGAATTTATCATTTTTGTAGTCATTAAAAAATTTGTTATACATGAAACCATCTTGNCTAGAATTNAATATAAAAAAATTAGAATAGATTTTATCATTTAGAAATGGTTTAAATTGATGAAGATATGATATTTTTTTTAAATTATCATTTCCTAAACTAATTTTTAGAGAGTTATTTGTTTCATTGCTTGGATCTTTGGTTATTATATTGATAAGTCCAGCCATTGCATTATATCCGTATGCGTAAGACTGAGGACCTTGATATACTTCTATTTGAGAAACATCATCTAGAAAAATTGGCATTCCAATACCGCTCAAATCAATATTGTCTANAACTGTACCTACATAATAATTTGGCCCACCCTCACCAGCATATTGACTTCTTTCACCAATNCCTCTGATTTGAAAAAATCTTGGNCTTGATGTTCCACCAGCATAATTGATATTAGGAATTTTAGTAANTATATTTTCAAAATGAATATCTCCAGGATTAAAATCATAATCAGTTAAGGTTTGGATATCGTTAGATATGTTTTGATGTTTTACTTTACCACTAAATTCAGAAATTATAACTTCTTTAAGTTTAACATGTTGTTTTTTGAGAATGATTGTTAAAAAAGGTTTTTGTGGATTAATTTCAAAGTTAAGATTTTGATAACCAATTTTTTTAAAATTAACCTTTTTTATTTTAGTATCATAAGATATGATAAAATTACCGTTATCATCTGTATAACATTGATCAATATCATTACTTACAAATACTTGTTTAATAGGATTATCATATTCATCTAATACAATACCTTCAATTGTTGGCGGTACGTATGAAAATAAAAATGTTAATGTAAATAGGATTATAAATTTATAATTGCTCATAGTTTCCTCCGCTAGCATTATCTAGTTCAGGTTCTAGGGTATAATCTCAGCCAAAGAAGCACCCCTTAAATTCACTAAATAATTTATAATTATTTTTTTAATTTATTATATGAATATTTTTAAATATGAAAATTATTATTTTGATAAAGGATATAAAAACATTGTTGGAATTGATGAAGCTGGACGCGGACCGTTGGCTGGTCCTGTAGTTGCAGTAGCTTTAAATTGGGGTAAAAAATATTTAATTGAAGGTGTTAAAGACTCCAAAAAAATTTCACAAAAGAAACGATTAAAACTTTATAATGAAATTATAGAAAATGCAATAGATATTGGTATTGGAATAGTTTATGAAAATCAAATTGATGATATAAATATACTTCAATCAACTTTTTTAGCAATGAGAAAAGCTGTTGGAAATTTATCAATAAAACCTGATATATTATTAGTGGATGGGAATAAAGCTGATATCAAACATTATGAACAAAAAAATATCATAAAAGGAGATTCTTTATCATATTCTATTGCTTGCGCATCAATAATCGCTAAAGTTACTAGAGATAATTTAATGTTAGAGTTTTCAAAAGTTTTTCCAGAATATAATTTTGATAAACANAAAGGATATGGAACAAAATTTCATTTAGAAATGATAGAAAAATACAAATCAACTCCAATTCACAGAAAGTCTTTTAATCCCGTATCAAAATTTTTACCAAAAGTAAAAGATTATAATACAGTAGAAAAAATTACTGGTTTAGGTGTTAAGATTTGTAGCGTTCATTATATTAAGGATATGTATAAAATATTAGATATTTACAATCCGTATGATTTAATTGTATATAGAAATCAAAAAATAATTATTAATACAATTAGCGTAATAATTAAAGGAAAAACAATTAATAGTAAAATTCCTTTAAATAGCATTAATTTTAATTCTGTTACCAATTATCTAAATAATCTTGTTTGTTTAGATGATTTTAAGCAAATATTAATTAATAAAGTAAAAGTTCATATGAATAAAAGCGGATCAAAAATTTATATAGTTAAAGGTTCTACTTATGATATTTAAAAAAATCACCATTTTTTGTTTATTAACAGGTTTAATTTTTTCCAAATTTCCNGATGCAATAGGATATAATGGCATGGTAGTTTCCTCAAATGAATATGCATCAGAAATAGGTTTAAATATTTTAAAAAAAGGTGGTAATGCAATAGATGCAGCTATAGGTGTTTCATTTGCATTGGCTGTTGTACACCCAGGCGCTGGAAATATTGGAGGAGGTGGATTTATGGTTATAAGAACCTCAGAAGGTGAAGTTACAACAATTGATTTTAGGGAAAAAGCACCATCCAATGCTTCAAAAGATATGTTTCTAGATGATAGCCTTAATGTGATACCAGGAAAAAGTTGGTCTACATCTTTGGCTGCTGGTGTACCAGGATCAGTTGCTGGGATGTGGATGGCTCATGAAAAGTTTGGTACAAAACCATGGTATGATATTATTAGACCTTCTATACATTTAGCTCAATATGGATTTAACCTTGACCCACTAAATGTATCATATTTAAATTCAAATTATTATAAATCTTTCTTNTCTAATGACGAAGAAACTAGAAAAATTTTTACAAAAAAATCGGATTACAAAATTGGTGAATTATTTTTTCAACAAGATTTAGCAAATACATTAAGGAGAATTGCNTTTTCAGGTAGAGATGGTTTTTATAAAGGAGAAACTGCACAAAANATAATTAAATGTATGGANAGAACAAATGGTATTATTACTATNGAAGATTTAGAGAAATACGAAGCCGTTGAACGAAATCCAATAATGTTTGAATATAAAAATTATAAAATTTATTCTATGCCACCTCCATCATCTGGGGGTATAGCCTTGGCTGGTATATTAAAGCAATTAGAAAATGTTGGTCTAGATACAATTTCTTATCATTCTTCAGATTATATTCACTATATAGTTGAGGCTGAGAGAAATGTTTATGCTGACAGATCAGTTTACTTAGGCGATTCTGATTTTAACGAAATACCAATTAATGAATTAATATCAGATGATTATTTAAAGGAGCGTTGGTCCGATGTGGATTTATTTAAGGCAAGAGAATCATCTGATGTAAAAGAGGGTAAATTAAATTACTATGAATCAGAAGAAACAACACATTATTCAATTGTGGATAAATGGGGAAATGCTGTAAGTGTTACAACAACTGTAAATGGTTGGTTTGGTAATGGTATAGTTGTAGATGATTCTGGATTTCTACTAAACAACGAAATGGATGATTTTTCAAGTAAGCCTGGTTATCCTAATAAATATGGATTGGTTGGTAATAAATTAAATTCAATTGAACCCAATAAACGCATGTTAAGTTCTATGACGCCAACAATTGTTGAAAATCCTAATGGAGACCTTTTTTTAGTTGTAGGATCTCCTGGAGGGTCAACAATTATTACTACAGTAGCACAAGTTATTATGAATGTTATTGATCAAAACATGTCTATCAAAAATGCTGTTGAACAGTCTCGATTTCATCATCAATGGCTACCNGATGTTGTGTATTTTGAGCCATTAAATTTTTCAAAGGAAACTNTAGAAGAATTGATTGATATGGGGCACAATATTTCTAAAAGAAATTCTATTGGAGAAGCTAACTGCATACAAATNANTAAATTACAAGATTCTATTAAAGTAAATAGTTATATATTTTCTGGTGCTGCTGANAGTAGAAGGGGTGCTTCAGCATTAGGTTATTAATAATGAATTTTGATATTAAAAAATATTTAAAAGAAGCTAGAGTATTGTTATTATTAATAATNATNGCTTTTACTGTAAAATCAACTCTTATAGAAATTTATGTTGTTCCAACAGGTTCAATGGAAAACGAAATACTTGTAGGTGATTTATTAATTGGAAATAAATTTACTTACGGCATGAGAACGCCTAATTGGATTGGAATTCCATATACGAGAATAGGATTTGATATACCTTATACTAGATTGCCAGGATTCAAGTCCGTCAAAAATGGTGATGTTGCCATGTTTGAATATCCAAGAGATCCATTTCAAAAATATGTTAAGAGATGTATTGGCATTCCAAGTGATACCATTTCTATAATTGATGGAGAGATTTTGGTAAATGGTAAAATTATGCCATTTCCTNAAAATGCNAAATACGTATCTTTTAAAGAAGCAGATTTAAATAATGATGGGTGGATTAATCAGTTAGATTACAATATGATAAATCCAGATAATAGTAGAAGATTTCAAGTTGCTTTNAGAAAAGCTCAATTTACAGTAAAAAANCAAGCTAATGTNTTCGATACNTTGTTNAACACNAATTCTACNATTNTATTAGATAAGGANTACCAATTAAACCCATATAAAGAAAANTTNGTTTACAGNAGTAATAATAAAGATTATCCAACNATNCAAGANCAGTACTTAATGGGTACAATTTATCCTTATTTTGATGGTAATACAGACAATATTGAGCCTTTTGTGGTACCAAGTAAAGATATGATTATAAATTTTAAAGATTGGTATAATGAAAAGAATGAATGGATTTCTTTAATCACTCTACTTGTTCAAGATGGTAATAAAGTAACATTAGATGGAATAGAGTTTGTTATGGAAGACCCAGAATCAGTAGCCCAAATAAGTGGAATTTTAAAATATAAATTGTTCCCAAATCCACAAGCCCAAAGAGAAAATTATCATAATATTAAAAATGATTTAAAAATAAAAAATAAAAGAGATAAAAAAGATAATCCATGGAANATTTACGATAATCCATTTTTATATACTTTTGAACAAGATATTAGTTTGGTAAAATCTATTGATTTAAATCAAGATAAAAATATGGATGAAAATGATTTGGTCAATGACCAAATTTATAAATCATTTATAGAAAAATATAGTCCAGACAACATACAAAAAATCATAAATAAAAGTTATGATGGTTCTACTTTTTTATTTGGTTTGAATTTTTATAAAGAATTTGTTGACAAATACATTTACAATAATTTAATGGTTAATGGAGTAAACATTGCTGATTTAAAAAATTATCAAGTTTTATGTAATTATTACCTTTTCATTGGAGATAATAGGGACAATAGTCTAGATTCACGTTTCTGGGGATTTGTTCCAGACTATCAAATTCTTGGAACTCCTTTACTTTCTTTATTAAATATCAGTAAATTCAAAATAAGATTTAAAACTATTAATTAAAATGATATCAATTTTAGTATATATAATAAAATTATTAATTAATTTATTTGTGACAACAATATTGGTTACAGATGTTAATTCACAACAAAAAAATGAAAATAAAAATTTAAAATTAATTATTTTTTGTTCATTTTTTACATTAACGCTAACATCTGCTCTACAATTTATTTCTAATCCTGAAAACACTTTTTATATGATTGGAATNTCGCTAATTGTATCTTTTTATCTAATATCGAATTTAATCAAAGACTTTAATATGGACGAAAAGTTAAAAGTTTATTTAATAAGCCTATCTTCATTTTTATTTGGTGTAGGCGGATTTATTGTGACTTTTATAGCATTAATATGCTCTGTTATTAGTTATATAATACTTTATAANACTACCGATTTTTATAAGTTTTTCTTCACAAAAAAAGATCATCATAATGATGAGCAAGTTTTTATGGATGAAAACGAAAATATCTAATAAAAAATGATTTGTAAGATTGGAATAGTTTTTAAAAATTAAAGATATGAATTTTACCAAAAAAGAAGATAGAGTTAAATATTTAGAAGAAAAGTTTGATAACCTTATGGATGTTATTGGTTCTAATTATGGNGAACCTCTCAAGGAAGAATTAATTAGTCGACTAAATACTACTATTGATGATTTTAATTTAGAGATGAAAAATCTTTTTAAGGCACTTAAAGATAAAGAAAAGAAAAGAAACGAGTACTTAAATAGCATTAATACAAAAACCATTAAAGATAAATCAAAGAAGAATAAGTTGTCTGAATGGGAAGAAAAACTGAAAAATTTAGAAAAATAATATAGGACTGCAATTCAATGGCTAAAGAAATAAAGAAAATTGGTGATATTTTAATTAAAAGAAAATATATAACAAAAAAACAATTAAATAACGCTTTAGAAGAACAAGGCGATAGACCTTTAGGTCAAACTCTGATAGAAATGGGTTATGTAAAAGAACATGAAATAACTGAAGCATTAGAAGAGCAATCTTTACTAAAACAAACTTTAGAAACTGCTAAAGATGCAGTTGCTAATCCAATACAATACAAAGCATTATGGTTTATTGTTGCATTTTCAATATTTGGCATATTTTTCATTTATAGTCAATTAACTGGAACGGTTGATGAGGGAATCAAAGGAAATGCTGTAACCAATGAACTGCAGGATGAAGATATTAATGCTGTTTCTGTTAAAGAAAAGAAGTTACGTTTACGATATATTGGTCATAATAGTAAACTTAAAGAAATTCAAGATACCACCGTTCAAATTAAAAAAAGAAATGCTACGTTCAAGAGAGATGTGGCTTCTGAATTTAAAGGTACAAATCAAGAAATTGAAGATGTTAGAACAATCATGTTTGATACAGACTCAGTGATCAGTGAAGACTTAAGTGACTTAGATGACAGATTTTTCACATATAGATCATCATCTAAGAATGATATAAATAGACTTAAAAAAGAAAATAAATCATTGAAACAAAGAATAGATGATTTAGAAATCAAATTAAACGACATCCAGTCAAAATTAAAATCTGAAGAATAATTTTTTGTAATTATGTTTAAGTCAGAAGATATTATTGGTGATATAGTTTTTATATCATTTAATAACAGCGAGTGTTTATCAGAAATAGGTATACAATCATCTTCTGGACATTACTTAGTTAAAGGTCAAGACCATTTAGGCTTATGGGTACAACATCCCGGAATTTTTATAAAAAAAACAATTGACAAAAATGGAAATCCGATACCCTTAGACATTCAAAAGGAAGATAAAATTGATGGAGTTTTTTTAGTATCATGGAATTTTATTAATACCATTATGCATTATCCAGATAGAGATGGTTATGATTTTCCAAGTGAATTTGATAAGGAAGTTGGATTTAAAGCTAGTAAAGGTTAAATATGCTTACAGGTAGAGTAAAAGTTTGGAATAGAGGAAATGGATGGGGCTTTATTGAAGGTGATGATGGAGAAGACTATTTTTTAAATGCTAAAAATATCAGAACTGGTCAAATAATTTCCNCAGGCTCAAAAGTAAAATTTGATACTGAAGAAAGCCAGCGGGGACCGCAAGCAGTTAATGTCTCTATCTACTAAAAAAACAATAAAATTAGAAAATTTAAGTTTATTTGGTTTCCATGGTGTAAATGAAATAGAAAAAATCAATGGACAAAATTTTATTATTAGTTTAGAAATATCCTTTGATATGATTTCCATGGATGATAATATTAAATCCTCAATAGATTATATGACCATTTATGAATTCATAAAAAAAAGATTTAATGATAAAAGATTTAATTTAATNGAATCCTTGGCTCAAAAGATTATTGAAGATATAGTATCTAATTTTACAAACATAAATCATGTTATAATTAACGTACGCAAACCATCCATAACTATTGATGATAATAAAGACTTTATTAACGTTGAACTAGAATATTATAAATGAGTATATTTTTAGGCTTAGGAACTAATCTAGGTAACAGAAAAAATAATTTAAATAAATCTATATTGTTACTTAACAATTCTGAAAAATTAAATATTTTATGTAAGTCAAAAATTTATGAAACATCTCCAATGGAAAATTTAGAACAAGGATATTTTTTAAATCAAATTATTAAAATAGAGTTTAATGGCACTTTAGAGGATTTATTTTTATGTACGCAAAAAGTTGAAAGAAAAATGGGAAAATTAAATCAGAAAATTAGATATCAACCCAGGATAATTGATATTGATATATTATCTTTTAATGATTTTATCGTCAATACTGAAAAAATTTCAGTTCCACATCCGAAAATTAAATTTAGAAAATTTGTTCTTAAGCCTTGGACAGATATAGATTCTAATTATATATTGCCTAATAGTAAAATGACTATAAAAGAGCATTTAGATAATATTTCAGATTTAACTGATGAAGTGAGGGAGTATAAATAATATGTCGTCTTTATACTACAATATATCTATTGAGGGTACAATAGGTGTAGGCAAAACAAGTTTAGCAAATTTGATTGCAAAAAAAACAAATGCTAAACTAGTTCTAGAAAAATTTGAAGAAAATCCTTTCTTGAAAGACTTTTATTCAAATCAAGAACAACATGCTTTCCAAACTCAATTATTTTTTCTTTTATCTAGATATTCACAACATCAGGATTTAAAGCAGGTTGATATATTTTCTAAAACAATAATTTCTGATTATATGTTCATAAAAGATAGATTATTTGCATGTTTGAATCTCAATGATAGAGAAATGGCTTTGTATGATTCAATAGCAAAAATTCTTGAAAAAGATATAGTATACCCAGATCTTGCTATATTTTTACAAGCAGATACAGAAAAATTAATGTCAAATATAAAAAATCGTGGCAGATCATATGAAAGTTCTATTAATCCAGATTACATTGAATCATTAAATCAAGTTTATAACGAATATTTTTTTAGATATGACAAAGGTCCTCTTTTAATCATTAATACAAATGAAATTGATTTTGTAAATAATCCTGATGATTTAAATGGAATAATGGAATTTTTAAAAGAACCGATCAAAGGTAAGAAATATTACAATCCAATAAAGAGCCTTTAAATGTATCAATTGTTCAAAACTTTTAGATTTACAATTATTATATTTTTTCTTTTAACATTAATCTTTCTTTTTGCAAAATATCTCTTTCTACCTATTTTGGTTTTTGTCTTAGTAATGCGTTTTTTTAATTATTTCAAATTCACAAAANTAAAAAGTAAATCAAGTTCAAATTCAAAAGATCGAGATAATTCAATTATTGATGCTGAGTATGAGGACGTAGAATAGTATTAATATTTTAATATGTACATTAGAAAAATAGAATTACAAGGATTTAAATCATTTCTAAATAAAACTACAATTAATTTAGAAAGAGGAGTAACTACAATAGTTGGTCCAAATGGTTGCGGTAAAACTAATATTATAGATGCAGTTAGATGGGTGTTGGGCGAACAAAAAAAATCTACGTTAAGATCAAACAAAATGGAAGATGTAATTTTTAATGGAACTTCAAAATTAAAGCCTATTAACTTTTGTCAAGTAAAATTAACCATTGAAAACGATAGAAAAAAACTACCATTAGAATATGCAGAAGTTGAAATATGTAGAAAATTATTTAGATCGGGAGAGAGTGAATATTATATAAATAAAAATTCTTGCAGATTAAAAGATATTTATGAACTTTTTATTGATACAGGAATGGGTTCTGACGCGTATTCAGTAATTGAACTTAAAATGATTGAAAATATACTCTCAAATGATAATTCAAATTTTAAAAAAATGTTAGATGAAGCAGCTGGAATAAGTAATTATAACCAACAAAGAAAAAATACAAATAATAAACTTAATGCTGTAAATAGAGATTTAGAAAGAGTAAATGATATTATTTTTGAAATTGATAAAAATATTAAATTATTAAATCTACAAATGAAACGATACAAAAGACATTCTAAACTAAATAAAGATTTAATGGATAATGAAATCAAACTCGCTTCTCTAAAATTATTAAAACTTACAAATCAAGAAACTCCTCTTATAACCTCCTTTAATTCTAAAAATGAAGATGAATCTGAAATTATTAAAAAAATTGAAAAGGCTAACAATACGCTTAATTCAAAAGAAAAAAAACAAAATGATTTATTAGTCAAAATAAATGATATAAAACAAAAAGTTGACACTAATAAGGATATAATGTTTAATTATAATACTGATATAATTAAGCTAAATGAAAAACAGAAATATAACAATAGTCAAATAGAATACTACAAAGATCAATTATCACAATCAGATATTAATGATTCACATTTTCAAAAGAAATCAACTGAACTTAAAAATAAATTAAAAAAAATACTACCCTTAATAGATTCACATGAGAAGATATATAAAAAATCAAAAGAAGAGTTAAATAAATTTAAACTAAACAATCAAACTCAAACTGCATTACTAAATGAAGCCAATAGTAATCAGTACGATTATATTAAGAATATTTCTGATTCAAAAAGTAAAGTAGATTTTTATAATCAAAATTTAGATGATTTAAATAAACATTTGATTGATTTAGAAAAATTTAGGTATGACAAAAATTGTAAATTTTGTATAGATAATGGTAAAGAGCAAATTAATGAAACAAAATCAATTAAAGGAAAGATTAAAGAAGCAAAGACTAATTTAAAAAATGCTAAAAAGATATTCGAATCCTATACAAAAAAATATAATGTCAAATTAAAAGAAATTGAAAAAATTAAAATAGAACAGCAAAACTTAAATGAAACTACTGAAAAACTTGATGAAGAATTTCAAAATTTGAAAATTAAAAAAATAGAATTATACAAAGAAAAAGAAGGTTTAAATTTTAGGATAACATCAATTTTAGAAAATCATAATGAACTAAAAAGTAATGTTATAAATTTTGAAAAAAATATTGAAAGATTAAATAAACATAATATTGATAATGATAAAAACATTATTCTAATTAAGAAAAAAATAGAAAAATTAAAAAAGGTTTTAAATGATGATATAAATAAATTAAATGACTTAGATAATAAATATAATATTATAAATAACGATATAAAGCGTGTTAGAAACGATATTTTATTAATTCAACAACAAAAAGAAACGAAAATTGCAGATAAACAAAACATTGAGATAAAAATTAACCATATAAAAAATGAAAAAAAAATTATAGAAAATTTTATTAATGAAAAATATAACATTGATATTATGAGTTCTACAATAAGTTCAGATAGCAATGAATTAGATAATTTAAACGATAAAATTTTACAAATAAAAAAATCTATTGAAAATATTGGTCCAATTAATATGGCTGTTGAAAATGAATACAAAACTGAAAAAGAACGTTTTGATTTTCTNAGTGATCAAAAAAATGATTTGCTAGAATCAGAGCATGCTCTATTAAAAACAATTAAACAATTAGATCTCGATGCAAAATTAAAGTTTATAGATTCATTTAATTTGATTAATAAAAATTTAGAAAAAACATTTAATATGTTCTTTGAAGGTGGTAAATCTTATTTGAAATTGATGGACGAATCTAATCCGCTGGAATCGGCTGTAGAAATTGTAGCAAAACCACCAGGTAAAAAAAATAAATCCCTTAAAATGTTATCATCAGGAGAAAAAGCGTTATCTGCAACGGCGATATTATTTGCTATATATTTAAAAAAACCTAGCCCATTTTGTATACTTGATGAAATAGATTCTCCTTTAGACGATAATAACATCAAAAAATTTACTGATGTAATTAAAAGTTTTTCTAAAACGACGCAGTTTATTATTATAACTCATAATAAATTAACTATGCAAGAATGTGATAGTATGTACGGAATAACGCAATCTACTAAAGGCGTTTCTGATGTAGTGTCCGTTAAATTAAGTGAGGTTTCATGATTGAAAATATAAATTTATCTGATAAAAAAGTTTTATTAAGAGTTGATTATAATGTACCCATTGAAAATGGTTTGGTTTTAGATGATTACAGGATTAAAAAAAGCCTACAAACAATTAATTATTGCTTAGAACAAGGTGCTGCAATTATAATTATGTCTCATTTAGGAAGACCTAATGGTATAGATGAATCTTTAAGTTTAAGGCCTGTTGCAGATAGACTCAGTGAAATTTTAAACAAAGAAGTTTTATTTAGTGATGATTGCATCTCTGACAAAGCGTTATTAAAATCAACAACTCTTGATAAAGGACAAATTCATTTGTTAGAAAATTTGAGATTTCACGAAGGTGAATTAGATAATGATGCAAATTTTTCTAAAATATTATCTTTTCATGGCGATGTGTACATTAATGATGCATTTGGTACTGCCCATAGAGCTCATGCATCAAATGTTGGAGTAGTTGATTTTTTTGACGAACATGGTATTGGATTTTTAATGAAAAAGGAGTTAAAATATTTATCAAATGAGATTAGTGAACCAATAAGACCCTTTTCTGTAGTAATGGGAGGTGCAAAAATAAAAGGTAAAATTGAACTAATTGAAAATTTTCTTAAAAAATCTGATAATTTAATAGTTGGCGGAGCCTTATCATTTCCGTTTTTGAAAGTAAAAGGTTATGATATTAATTCTCCATTGATAAATGATGAAGATATAAAATGTGCTGAACATTTACTTTCTATATCAGAAAAAATCAAAAAAGATATAATCCTTCCATCTGATTTTGTTGTTTCAACATCACTTGATGATTTTACTAATATTGATATAAAACAAATTGAAGAAATAAATTCATCTGATGGATGCTATGATATTGGACCAGAAACAACTATGCATTTTAGTCAAATTCTTTCTTTGTCAGAAACCATACTGTGGAATGGGCCTCTTGGAGTTAGTGAAAATCCCTATTTTGGAACTGGAACACAGCAAATTTGTAGAATAATTGAAGAATTATCTAACAATGGAATTATATCCATTTTAGGAGGTGGAGATACAGCTGCCGCAGCCAAAAAGTTTTCTCAATTTGATACATTTACACATATTTCTACAGGCGGAGGAGCATCTTTAGAATTGTTGTCAGGATCAAAATTACCAGCATTAAAAGCATTGGAGAAAAATGAGTAATAGAGTTAATTATTGTATAGCAAATTTTAAAATGAATATAGGAACTCAATCAATGTTATCNGAATATTTTAATGAATTAACATCCTGGAAAATATCTGATAATAAAAATATAAAAATTGTTGTTGCGCCACCATTTACTATATTACATTCTGCCTCAAAAATTTTATCAAATCATCAACTGAAAATTGAAATTGCCTCACAAAATGTTAATGATAACAATTCTGGCGCTTTTACTGGTGAAGTATCAGCAGAAATGATTAAAGATTGCATGGTTAATTATACAATTGTTGGTCATTCTGAAAGACGAACTCTTTATAAAGAAACTAACAATCAAATAAATTCTAAAATTTTAAAGTTAAAAAATTATGACATTATCCCTATAATTTGCATTGGAGAAACTTTAGAAGAAAGAAGTTCTAATAAAACAGATCAAATACTAATAAATCAAATAACTGAAGGTTTAAAAACAATAAATGATTCTAATTTTGTAATTGCATACGAACCAGTATGGGCTATTGGAACTGGAAAAACAGCAACATCAGATATGATTACAGATACTCACATGTTGATAAGAAATATTTTAAATGATATTGGCTTTGATGGACAAAAAATATCTATATTATATGGTGGTAGCGTTAACAGAAATAATGCTAAACAATTAATATCGCTTAATGATGTAGATGGTTTTTTAATTGGTGGTGCATCCCTAGATGCAAATCATTTTTACGATATTTATAAATTTATTGAGGAGAGCATATAAATGTTATATAGTATTTTAGTTTTTTTATTAGTTCTTGTTTCAATTTTATTAATTGGAATAATTTTACTACAATCAGGTCAAGGTGACATGGGTGCAGCAATGGGCGGCAATACAATGAATCAAGCTTTTGGTAGTGAGGGTGCTGATAAGTTGCTTGTCAGAATAACAACTACACTTGCAGCAGTTTTTATGGTTTTGGCTATATCTATACAATGGTTTGGAAAAACAGATGATATTGAAAGATTTGATTCTGTAGGACAAGGGTTACCTGCTGTCAATACAGAAGTTAATAATACAGATGAAAACGAAGGCATACCTTTACCAACTGATACAGAATAATTTTTTTGCTGAAGTGGTGGAATTGGTATACACGCTGTCTTGAGGGGGCAGTGAGATATAATCTCGTGCGGGTTCAAATCCCGCCTTCAGCACGAAGAAAAAAATAAAAGGTTTAAAATGAAATTTCAAAATTTACTATTTTTAATAACTATATCAACACTTATCTATTCCAGGGGATATTCATGTACTGAAATCGATAGTATTATTTCAAATAGATATAATAATGGCGATTATGAGATTGCACATAATATGGCTAAGAAAAATAAGGATAAAGAATCATGTGATGCCCTATTTTACTTTAATTTAGGAAAAGTTTTTAAAAAGTTTGATGATTTTAATACAACGAGAGAAATGTATAATTTGGCGATGAAAAAATCCAATGAAACTGATTATAAAACAATTAATCTTGAGTATAAAAAATTGTCATTTTTTTCTTCGCAAATAAATTTCATTCAGTCAATTTATGCAAGCGATAACAACAAAGAAAAAGCACTTAATAATTACAAAGAACTACTAACTGGAAATCAAAAATGGGATAATGGCGAACCTTTTGTTGACAGTAATCAAAATATGAGTTACGANGANGGTGAAGAACATACTGATTGGAAATTTGATGACATTGGACTCTTAAATCTATACATTGCAGATATTTACAAAAACGATAAGAATTATACTGAATCAATTTCATATTTAAAANCCGCATTAGATATAAATCCNTATGTTAAAAAATATAATGATTACATTAATGTAATTTCAAAACTAATNGCACAAAAAGGAAATGACTATTTAAGATTAGGTAANCTTGATAATGCCATAGAAGAATACAATTTATCATTATCAATAGATTCAACTGAATCATCAATTCACTATAATTTAGGTAACGCATATTTCGAAAATCAAAATTTTACTGATGCAATAAATTCATACAATAATGTTATTAAAATTGATCCAAATAAGTTTAAAGCAATTCATAAAATGGGTGTAGCATACCAAAAATTAAATGACCATGAAAATGCCATTGTTCAGTTTAGAAAAGCTATTGGCGTGATAGAACAAAACGAAGAAAATTTCATGTCATCATACCATAGTTTAGGAGTCTCTTTCATGGAAACTAATGCATACAGAGATGCCATTCAAATTCTTAATGAAGTTATAACTTTATCGCCACAGTATTATAAAGCATATGAAACTCTTGGAGTTTTACATATAGAATCTTCAGATTCTANATTTGTTAATTATGAATTAGCNTTAGAATATTTACTGGAAGCCTCAAAGATTAAAAATGATAATTACAGAATTAAATTTAGATTATCACAGNTATACAATATGATGGCTGAAGATGATAAGGAAAACGAAAAATTTAAACCCATGAATAAAAATCTTTCAGAGGCTAAAAAATATGCTCGTCAATGTTTAAAACTCAAAAAAACATATGGTGGAGCCTACTTTGAACTTGGTGTTGCAGAACTTAATCTATGCAATAAATCATCATCTCTTAAGGCTCTTAAAAAAGCCGCAAAATATGATAGAAGATATCGATCTGAAGTAAAACGAATAATTAAAAAGATGGATACTATCATGAATCACTGCGAAGATAATTAATTTCCCTATGATTAAGGCTGTAGTCTTCGATCTTGATAATACTCTTTTAGATTTTATGAAAATGAAAGATACATCTGTTCGTGCAGCTGTATCAAGTATGATTTTTAGTGGATTAGAAATTGATAAAGATGAAGCTATTAATAAAATTTATTCGATTTATGATGATAAGGGTTATGAATACCAAGAAGTTTTTGATTTATTTTTAAAAGATACTATTGGCAAAGTTGATTATAAAATTTTGGCTTCAGGTATCATATCTTATAAAAAAGCTAAAGAAAGTTCATTAATGCTTTATAAGAATGTAAATGAAACTTTACTTTCCCTTACAAAAATGGGTTTAAAACTAGCTGTAATTTCAGATGCTCCAAGCAGAGAGGCATGGGTTAGGATATGTACAGTTAATTTGGAACACACATTTGACTCTGTCATAACATTGCATGATAAAGGAATTCACAAACCATCTCCGGAACCATTTAAAGANGCTATTAAATCATTAGAAGTTAAAGCATCAGAAACTGTAATGGTAGGTGATTGGCCTGAAAGAGATATAATTGGCGCTAAAAATGTAGGTATGAAAACAGCATTTGCGAAATATGGTGATACTTTTAATACTAAGCATTCTGGAGCAGATTATGTACTTGAAGATATTTCAGATTTACTAAATATTATAAAAAATATAAATAATTGATGAATATTGGTACTGATATAATCGAAGTTTCACGAATAGAAAAACTTATAATAGAAAAAGGTGATAAATTTCTAAAAAGAATTTATACTGATAAAGAAATTGACTATTGTGAGTCAAAAGGTCCAAATAAATATCAACATTATGCTGGACGCTTTGCAGCTAAAGAAGCAATAATGAAAGCTTATGGAGCTAATAAATTCAATTTTAAAACTATTGAAATAATTAATAATGAGAATGGTTTGCCTAAAGTAGAACTGCACACTAATCTTGATGTTGATAGATTTTTAAAAATAAGAGTATCTATTTCACATATAAAAGATTTTGCTACTGCTAATGCAATAGTTTTTTAAAATGATTAAAAATATAAACATATCAAATATTGCAATTATTGATAACCTAGAAATTAATTTTTCTAAAGGCTTCAATGTTATAACAGGAGAAAGTGGTTCTGGTAAATCAATCTTAATAAAATCAATTGAATATCTTAAAGGTAAAAAGTTCAATAAAGATGACTTAAGAAAAAATACTGATTCAGCATCGATAAACTCTGTAATTAATATTGATAATAAAGATTATTTTCTTGAAAGAAGAATATCAAAAAATTATGTATCTACTTTTTATATCAATAACATCAAAACTAATTTTGATAAGTATAGTCTATTATTAAAAAATGCTATAGACATACATAATCAGAATGATCATCAAGATTTATTAGATAAAAGTTTACATATTCAATATTTAGATGGATTTTCGGATAATTCTTTACTTTTAAATCAAATAGATTCAGTATATGTAGAATGTCAAAAAAACAAGAAAATGTTATCTGATTTATTAAAACAAAAAGAGGAATACAAATCAAAAAAAGAATTATACCAATTTCAAAATGAAGAATTATCAAAAATCGAATTGACTGAAGATATTGAAGTAGAACTTATGTCTAAATATCAATTATTATTTAATTCTAAAAAAATAAAAGATAGTATTTCAGTTACCAAAAGTAAACTTAGCGATGATTTGTCAGATAACAATGTTTCTTCTCAAATATCTATTGCAATTAAAAATATTGAGGACATAGTTGATTACAGTAAGGAATTTAAAACTATTAACTCTAGACTTGAATCTCTATTAATAGAAGCAAATGATATTTCATTTGATTTAGAAAATCTTGAAAATGATATTGTTTTTGATTCAAATAAATTAAAGGATTATGAAGAGAAAATTGCTTTTATAAACCATATAAAGAGCAAATACGGGCCCACAATTAAAGATGTTATCCATCATAAAGAGACTTTAAAGAACCAAATTATAAAATCTAAAAATTTTGATAAAGAAATTTCTGATCTTGAATTAAAAATTAACGTGTTAGAAAATAATTTGATTAAATTGTGTGAAAAAATATCAAATGTTAGAAAAAAAATGAAACCTTTAATTGAGAGTGCAATTAAACAAAAACTGTTATCATTAGATTTAAATAGCGCAGAAATTAAGTTTGAAATAATTTCTGATAAATCATTTTTATCAAACTCAGGTTATGATAAGTGTGAAATATTTATACGAACTAACAAGGGTGAAGATTTTAAGCCTTTATCTTACATAGCATCAGGTGGAGAAATTTCAAGAATTATGTTGGCTATTAAATTATCACTTCAAGACAAGTTTAATTTTAATTCGTTAGTTTTTGATGAGGTTGATGTAGGGATATCTGGGAGTACAGCTAGTAAAATAGGTGATGCGTTAAATGAACTAAGTAAATTTAGCCAAGTATTGTGTGTAACACATTTACCACAAATCGCCTCTAAAACAAATGATTCTCATTATAAGATATTCAAAGTTGATACTGAACATAGGATTATTGCAAAGGTTGAAGAATTAGATGAAGAAAGTAAAATCAATGAAATTGCTAGACTTTTAAGTAATGAAGAGATAACTTCAGATAGTATAAAACAAGCAAGTAATATGATGAAAAATTAATTTTATGGATAAATTCATTCTTAAATCAACGAAGTCACTTAATGGTGAAATTAATATAGCAGGCGCTAAAAACGCTGTTTTACCTTTAATGACTGCATGTATAATCAGTCCAGGAACTTATACATTAAATAATGTTCCTCTTTTAAGAGATACATTAACCATGGCCAAGTTACTAGAAATGGTTGGAGCAAAAGTTAATATTGATGGAAATACATTTATTATTAATACTGAAAATTGTAATACACCATATGCACCATATGATCTTGTTAAAACAATGAGAGCATCTTTTTATGTATTAGGTCCATTTATGGCTAGATTTAATAAAGCTCAAGTTTCACTTCCTGGAGGTTGTGCATGGGGACCTAGACCTGTTGATTTTCATATTAAAGCATTAGAAAAAATGGGTGCCAAAATTGAACTTACAGGTGGGTATATAAATTCTTCAGGTAGTCTTAAAGGTACAGATATAGTATTTGATAAAAGCAGTGTAGGTGCTACTGGTAATGTTATTATGGCTGCTGTTAAAGCTGATGGCTGTACTAGAATTATTAATGCAGCCATGGAACCTGAAATTGATTGTTTAATAGATTTTTTAAATATGATGGGATCAGATATTAAACGAGAAAATGATGGTTCTGTTNTAATTAATGGTGTTAATGATCTAAAAAATAATGTTGTTTTTGATGTCATACCTGATAGAATTGAAGCTGGNACATTTATGATTGCTACTGCAATGTGTGGTGGTGATGTAACTCTTAAAAATATTGAGCCAAATCATTTAACCATTGTTACTAATAAATTAATAGAATCTGGCGCAGAAATTGATCTTAATGAAAATCAGTTGAGGATTAGAATGACTAGTAGACCAAATTCTATAGATATGTCTACTGCTATATATCCAGGTTTTCCAACAGATTTACAAGCACAATGGATGGCATTGATGACTATAGCAAAAGGTTCATGTACAGTAACAGATACAATTTATACAGATAGATTTACGCATATTGCTGAGTTGGAAAGATTAGGTGCTAAAATCCATTTAGATAATAATGTTGCCCATATATCAGGAGTAGAAAAACTATTTGGTGCTCAGGTCATGTCTACAGACATTCGAGCAAGTGCATCTTTAGTAATAGCAGGTTTAGCTGCAGAATCTGAAACAGAAATATCTAGAATTTACCATATTGATAGGGGTTACGAAAATATTGAGAGTAAGTTTTTGAAATTAGGTGGTATTATAAAGCGTATAAAATAATGTGATTTATTTCACATAAACAGATTTGAAATATTTTGTTACATTAAATTCGTCAATAACTGTTGCATAATAATAATTGTTATTTTAATTTATATCAGAAAAGTTAATGTCATTGTAATGTTTTTAAACAAAGGAGTATTTAAAATGAAAAAATTAACACTTTTAGTATTAACACTATCTTTAGGTTTANCTCACACATCTTTTAGTGGNNTNATTAAATCTAAAGAAGCNAANAACCCNAATNCNGTTGAAGTAACNATTCATTCAGATGTNGATATNTANGGNGTNCAGTTTGATNTAGANTANGATAGNAATNTNTTANCTNTANNTGAAGGTCAAATAACNTCTTTAGTTAANTCAGCTGATGTNTANTCNAAAATTATTGAACCNGGNANAGCNAGAGTTATTATGTTTAGCATGCANGGNGATANAATTATGANTNCNANTGATGATNTNAGTTCNGTNATNAANATCAACTTNNATACNACAGAAGGTTTATCTAATTCTAATGTTTCAATTTCNAATCTNATTTTAGCNGGNGCNAANGGTGTTTCNGTNGANTGNGAAAAGAGATGCAACATTCGATGTAAANTTNATGCCNGANGTNACNTCATTAGAAAAAAATTANCCNAANCCATTNAATCCATCAACAACNATTCCGTTTAACATTAGCACAAGCTGGTAATGTNACNNTNAGTGTNTATGATATGAGTGGNTCNNTNGTNAAAACNTTAACNTCTGANTANANAGAAGCAGGTAGNTACAAAGTTATTTGGAATGGTCTAAATAATGATGGNCANCAGGTTGCAAGTGGTCAGTANATTTTAAAAATGAGNGCTCCTANTTACTCAAANACATTACAAATGACNTTTATTAANTAGTTTTAATTAGACTATTTCANNATNAAAAAGCCTCATTCNTATGAGGCTTTTTTTNNTTCTAAATATTTTGTTATTANTTTTTATAATCNATAAATTAAAATGTTCTAATAATTNNNATNATATATNTTNAATANAAAGGTGATTTTTTACNTNTNNAATTNATATGAAATTTAATATTGTAATTATAGGNGCAGGTGAAGTTGGTTTTAATCTTGCAAAATCTCTTAGTAAAGAGGAGCATGATATTACTGTAATTGATATTGATCATAATAAATGTCAAAAAGTTACAAATAATATTGATGCTAGGGTGATTGAAGGTGATGGATGTTCACATAGAATAATTGAACAAATTGAAATGAGTGAAGTTGATTATTTAATTTCATTAACAAGAATTGATGAAGTTAATTTGGTAGCTTCTAAAATTGGTAAAGAACGTGGCGCAAAAAAAGTAATTTGTAGGTTAAGAAATACTGAGTACGGTAAAAAAACAATAATTGATCCAGCTCAATTTGGTATAAATCATATTGTTTTTCCAGAAAAAGCTGCTAGAGATGAAATTACAAAAATTATAACTCAGCCATCTAGTGTTGATATAGAAACATTTAAAGATGAAAAAATTACACTAATAGGAATTCTTCTTGATATTTCATCACCATTAATTGGAAGAACAATGGAAAATGTGGAAATATCAAATCCTTATATTCCGCATAAGTTATCGATTCTATGTAGAGGTGATTCAACATTTATACCACATTCACAAACTAAATATGCTGTTAATGATATAGCTTATTTTGCTGTACCATCAACTCATTTGGATAAAGTTCAAATGATGTGTGGCAAATCATCTTTTAAAGTAAACAATATAATGATTATGGGTGGAGGTAAAATAGGTAGATTGCTTGCTGGAAATTTACAAAATGATTACAACGTTAAATTGTTAGAAAAAAATACAGAAAAAGCTGAATCTATAAGCGATAAGTTAGAAAATACCCTTGTATTAACAGATGACGGACTAGATATAGATTTTTTAGAATCAGAAAACATCTCTTCATTGGATTGCTTTATTGCCCTAACTGAGAATGAGCAAATAAATATCATGTCATCTTTATTAATGAAACACTATGGTGTAAAACAGGTAATCGTTCATATTAACAGCACAAGTTTCTTTAAAGTTGTAAGGAGAATAGGTGTAGATGCAGTTATAAGTAAAAACACTTCAGCTGTAAACGAAGTGCTTAAAATTATTAGAAGTGATGAAGATAAATTAACTGTATCAAGATTTGATGAAATTGATATTGAATCAGTTGAGATATTAGTTGATGAAAGCTCTGAATATCTAAGAAAAGAATTGAGAATTTCTGATTTGCCTAGTGAAATTTGTTTGGCTGCCATTAAAAGAAATGATAAAATTATCATACCTATAAGAAATACAGATCTAAAAATTGGCGATGAACTTTTATTTTTCACAAAATCTGAAGATATTTATAAAGCAGAACAACTTTTTTAAAAAGTCATATGATAAATAAAAGAATATTTAACATGCTTGGATATGTCCTTCTTTTCTTGGGTGTATCTATGATTTTTAGTGCTATATGGAGCTATATTGATAATAGTGATGATTTAACATCAATTCTTAATTCAAGCTTGATAACCTCTATTGCTGGTTTATTTCTTATAATAATTACACAACTTCAGTTTTTAAAAATATATCCTTACATAACTATCAAAGATAATGATAAAGTAGATTTATCTCATAAAGATGGATATACATTAGTTACTCTTAGTTGGGTCATGATGACAATTTTTGGATCTTTACCCTTTTATTTATATGGTGGACCATTTGAAAATTATATAGATGCTTTTTTTGAATCTATTTCTGGTTTAACAACTACTGGGGCTACAATTCTTGCATTTGAAGATTATTCAAACATTCCAAGAGGATTAATGTTTTGGAGAAGTTTTATTCAGTTTATTGGTGGTATAGGTATTATTGTTTTTAGTATTGCAATTTTACCTCTAATGGGTTTTGGTGGTGTGCAGTTATTTAGAGCTGAAGTAGCAGGGCCAGTAGCTGACAAATTAACTCCTAGAGTAAAACAAACCGCTACTTTGCTATGGACCATATATTTTGGTTTAATTATAATTCAAACCATAGTCTTAATGATTGAAGGATTAACGTTTTATGATTCTATAACTCATTCATTTACAACAATAGCAACTGGTGGTTTTTCATCTAACCCAAACAGTATTGATACTTATCCGTCAATAGTTCAATATACTTTTGTAATATTTATGCTTTTAGCTGCTTCCAGTTTTTCTTTACATTATTTAGCTATAAGAAAAGGAAGAGTTGAATATTTTAAAGATTTAGAGTTTAAGGTGTACATTATTATCTGCATTATATTTACTGCAGTTTTTTTCTCTGATAATTATATTTCAGAATTTTTTAAAAGTGGAAAAATTGAAGAAGGGTTTCGAAACTCTTTGTTTACTACAGTATCTTTAGTAACAACTACAGGTTTCTCTACCT
>PARL01000016.1 GCA_002711465.1 Fidelibacterota bacterium
GGAACATTACTAATTTTATTCCATTCTTTATCTAATTTAACTTTTGTAGTAAAATAATAGTGGTCGCCATTGGAATCATTCCAGTCAAAAGGATTAAAAATTTCAAATGTTTTCTGATCCTGAATATGGTCCATAATATATTTACCATCAACTGATTCAGATTTGTGTGATCCGTCCGAAGATGGTCCGGCAATAATTGTAAAAGATAAAATAAAAAACGTTAAAATTAGTCTAATCATTGGTTACCTTATTCAAAATAAGTAATGAATTTATTTCAAAAATTTGAAATAATACATAAAAGGCCATGAAAGATAAAAAGAAAGGAACCATATTAACATATCCATTGAGAATTAAAATCAGCATAGATGTAAGCATTAATATAAATCTTAAAAACATAGTACCGTAAATCATTGTATAAAAAATAGAGTTAATTGCATTAAAATATTTCTTTGAAACCAAATAACCTATAACCGCATTTGCAAAATTAATTAAAAACGAAATCAAAAAATCTTTCTGATATTCTGGCCAAAAACTCATTGCTGAACTAATAACCATCACTAAAATTACAAATAAAAAAATTAAGAATCTCATAAAAAAATAACTAATTGTTAATTTCTTTTATTAGACCGTATAAAGATGTGAATAAACCAAAAAAAACTCCTATCAATGTACCGAGAATTTGATAGTTAAATTTTTTACCAATCCACTCACCAATATACAGACAAATCAAAATTGTTACTACCATTTGGATTCCTAAACCTGAATACTTCATCCAATGTACTGGCTTTTTATTCATTATTTTTATCACTCATTGTTTCATACTGAGCCATATCACATGTTCCAGCAAATTTAGCTCCTTCTTCAATCACTAAGGTTCCTGATTTAAGGTTGCCTGTCAATTGTGATTCACTACCAAGTATAATTTTTCCATCAATAACTAAATTACCTTCAACTAAACCACAAATATGTGCTTCTTTTCCAATGATATCACCCTTTACTTTTGAGCCTTTAGCAGTTCTTACAGATCCATGCGAATCAATATTACCATTAACTGTACCATATATGAGTAAACTTCCATCTACACTAACATTTCCATCAATTTTAAGTTCTGGCCCTAATATAGAACCCATATCATTATCCATTTTCATTTTTTAACTCCTAATTTTAATTAGAAACATACTTATCAATATTAACATTTTTTAAATTTTTTATGTATTCAGAGGGGTCAATAACTTTACCATCCTTCCAAAGTTCAAAGTGAAGATGAATACCTTCACTTTTGACTGAAGAACCTGAATTTCCCATTTCAGCTATTGGCTTATCAATGTCTATATTTTGTCCTGATTTTACATAGTTNGTTTTGTTATGCATGTATTTGGTAATACAACCATTTTCATGCGAAACTATTATAGAATTACCGTATTTTTTATCAAATCCAGCATATATTACTTTCCCCTTCATTGGAGAAAAAATCTTTGTTCCAATACTTCCATTAATATCAATTCCATAATGATTTTTACCAAAATCACTTGTAATGAAAGATGTTTCGAAATCTGAACCATTTTTTGGACTTACGGGATCTTTAATAAACTCTATTATAATGTTTTGTTCACTAATGGGAAGTGAATTATTATTTTCATATGAATTTAAAAAAATATGGTAAAATCCTATNAATGAAAAAATTAGCACAATGAAACTTAAAGANGTNACGAAATANATAAATATCTTACTTATAGAATAACTTTTTCCNAAAGAATTAACATCATTGGATGTTATAAATAATTTAAATCTTTTATTTTCCATTTATAATAATATCGAATAATCTATCTAAATCTTCATCATTTGTAAAATGAATACTTATTATCTTATTAGATTTAGTTTTTCTTATGTTGACTTTGGTTCCTAAAAATTCTATCAAAGAATTNTCTTTNTCAGTTAACAACTTATTTTCAAAATTAGTTTTCGGAGACTTGTTGATAATTTTTACTGATTTTAATTTCTTTACAAATTTTTCAGTATCTCTAACACTTAACTTATCTCTTTTAATCCTTCTAAAAACATTTTTCATTTTTTTTGATTCTCTGAGTGCCAATAATGCTCTTGCATGACCTTCTGTAAATTCAGGATCTTTAGCTCTTAAAACATCTTTAATGTCAGGCGGTAATTTAATTAGGCGTAATTTATTTGCTATTGTCGATCTNTTTTTNCCAATTTTTTTAACTAACTCAGANTCAGTCAAAGANTATTTACCTTTTAGAAGNGCGTATCCTTCAGCCTCTTCAATAGAACTTAAATTATCTCTTTGAATATTTTCAATTAATGCTAATTTTAACATTTCTTCATCACTTTTAACATCTAATATGTATACAGGAACTTTGTCTATTTTTAAAAATTGAGCAGATCTCAAACGTCTCTCACCCGCAATTAATTCATAAGTATCATTTTTTAATAATCTAACTAGCAAAGGCTGAAGTATTCCATTTTCTCTAATTGATTCAATNAGATCTGACATTTGCTGNTCNGAAAAGGTCTGTCTGGGCTGACTTGAATTTGGCTTAATTAATTCAGTATCAATATGATCAATATAATTTTCATTANNAGTTTCTGTTTGATAATTTGGAATAAGAGCTTCCAAGCCAATTCCAAGAGGTTTGTTTTTTTTTCTTTTACTCATATTATTATTTATTTTTTGATAGAATTTCAGATACAAGATTCATATAATTTTGAGCTCCTGTGGAAGCCGCATCATACAATACAATTGGCTTTCCATGGCTTGGAGCCTCNCCAAGTCTTACATTTCTTTTGATNAAAGTATTATAAACTTTATCACCAAAATAATTTTTTACCTCTTCAACAACTTGTCTAGATAATTTTAATCTATTATCATACATTGTTATTAAGATTCCTTCAATCTCAAGATCTGTGTTTAGATGTTTTTGTACTAACCTTATTGTATTAAGTAATTGAGACAGACCTTCTAAAGCATAATATTCACATTGGATTGGAATGATAATTGAATCACATGCAGTTAATACATTCAATGTTAATAAACCTAGAGATGGAGGACTATCAATAATTATATATTTATACTTTCCTAAAACATTTTCAATTCCTTCTTTAAGAAACTTTTCTCTTGCATATTGGTTAACTAATTCAACTTCTGCACCAACCAATTTACCTGATGCAGGAATGACATCTAAATAATTCAATTCAGTATTCAAAATAGTTTTGCTAATATCTTTATTCTTAATAATTAAATCATAAATGGAGTTTTTATAAGTTCCTGGACGAATACCTACACCTGTGGTTGCATTTCCTTGTGGATCCATATCAATTAATAATGTCGGAGCTTCTGAAATAGCTAAATATGAAGCAATATTAACNGAACTAGTAGTTTTTCCAACGCCACCTTTTTGATTTGAAATTGCAATAATCTTTGTATTGTAAAAGTTGACCATTAAATTACTTTCNCTCTANTCATCTAATGCCATCTCAATTTTAGATTTCATATTCAAAAGATGTAACTGCGTATANCTATCATAAATATTTTTCAAATCTTGTTTNAGTATTTCTTCATATACTGTTTGAATAGACTCNANTGCTAAATTTTGTGCATCAACTGGATATTTTTTATCTTTAAAAATATTAATCATTAAGTTTATATGATGACTTTGAAGTTCTCTTCGAAAACTGTTAATTGAATTTTGATTTAACAACTCTATCCAAATTATATTATTTAATGCATCAAACATTTCAAGCAAAGTAAAAACTTCTTGATTACTATTAAATCTTAACTCGTTGTCATGTACTCTAGTGATAATATCCATGCTAAATAAATTATTTAACGTTCTAGTTTGTAAGTTTTTNACCATTTTGTGAATAGGATAATCTAATTGATCCATGTACCAAAGTGTGCCNTCTAAATCATCTAAACGTGTTGGTGCNAATTTGTTCAATAATTCAGCAGGGAACTCAAAAAAATCGGAAGAGAAAATATATTTATCTAATAAATCGATTGCTCTTCTTTGATCTTTTGCATCAACTACTACAAATGGATCTTTTTCTAAATCTCCAATATGGTGTCTGCTAAAATAAACTCCACCTACGAATTTATAAATTTGTCTAGAAGCTCTAAAATATTCATATAAGCCTTGCTGAAACTTATTTTTAATATGATTATAACTTTTACCATCAATCATGGTGTCATCTAATATTATTTTCCAATAATCATTAATCATTTCAAGATAAATATCATAATATTCTATTGGATCAGAACTCATATCATATCTGGAAATTAAAGGGTCACATTCATCTGCATCTTCATCAGTTCCATATGCTAAAAAAGGATTATCAATTGATTTTGCAATAATGTTCTCTAAACACTCTTCTTCAGTATTATAATTTTCACAGGTAGAATAAGCATACTCAATCGCCCAGTCATCGTACTGGCCTGGTTGTGTTAAAAAATAATGATTCCCTTTGTCAAAAATATTTGCAGGAGTATAATCCATGACAGAAGCAGTTATATTGTATTTAGACACAATTTCAGGATCAGACAATTGTTCTGATGACAACATTGAACTTGCTTTAAAATTATGTCTTAATCCAAGTGTGTGACCTACTTCATGTAGAATTAAATCAACAATTCCTTCGTACACAAACTGATCAAGTTCTTCATCCGTACCTTTAATTATTTCATTTGCTGTCATGTAGTTCCACAAAAATGCCATTTGGTTTTGCTTTTCATGAGAATAATTACATTGATGAGAACCCAGTGAATCAACATCAGGATTTAAATTTGGATTTAACAATGGGTCTACTTGACTAGTGTATTCATTATAATAATGTCTAATCCAATCTGAACTTACTCTAACGTCAGCATCGTATATTTCTCCAGTCATAGGATTAGCTCTACTCGGACCTACTGCAATTCCACTACCTGGTTGAATCATCCATCTGATGGTATTATATCTTACATCTGCAGGGTCCCAATCAGCATCATCAGGCATTTGTTTTGCAACTATAGCATCCTTAAAACCAATTTTTTCAAATGAACTATTCCATGCAAGCACACCATCTCTGAAAGCTTTTCTAAATTTATGTGGTACAGTATTTTCAATCCAGAAAACTATTGGCTCTTTTGGTTTTGATAGTTTTGCTTTTGGATTTTTCTTTTCAAGGTTCCATCTTGTTATATACCTTTTATATGGAGATTGTGAAAGCATTTCATTGTAGTCCTGAAAAACTATATCGAAGTGTCCAACCCTATCATCCAAAACTCTAGGTTTATAATTATTGTTTGGCATCTCATTAATACTTAGATGATATCTATGGAGCATACTTTTAGAATTTGGTAAAGTAAAGACATAATCTGATTTTTTACCTTTATAGTGAAATACTAGATCTATTTCTGAGTTATATTCAAAAGACTTTATTTTTTCAAAATAACTATTCTTCTTATCAATTATATATTTTCCCCTATTAGAAACACCAGGAAAGTCAAAAATAAACAATTCAGACGCGTCAATTAAGATTAAACTATCTTTATCAGAAACTGCTTGTATTTTTGCGGTAGAAAAAATTGACTCTGTAATATTATTTTTAATTGCCTTAAAAATAGCAGAATCTTTATCAGCTCTAAATTTTATATTTTCAGAAATCATATGAATGTTTTTTCCAACTTTTCTTAAAGAAAATGGGAATTGACCCATCATTGCGCTTCCATGATATCTATATGCGTCTCCAGTATTTCGAGTCATATTTAAAATGAAGGTCTTATCTAAGTGTTTTTTGCTTAGAGAAATGTAACATTTACCTAGATCTTCATTCCAATAAAAATCAAATAGACCATTTTTAGTTGAAAAACCTTTAATTAAATTTTCATAAGAATTTTTTGATTTTGGCTTTTCTTTTGATATAACTTTTTCTTTTTTATTTTTCAAAAAATCATAATTGAAACTATCATATTGACTAAATGATAGACTAAATAAAAAATAAAATAATATTTTATTTTTGTATGATATCATTTCTTCCTGGACCTATTGATATAATAGAAATTTTTGTATTAAGAAAACTCTCAAGAAATTCTATATACTGTTTACATTCTTTTGGTAAATCACCATAATTTTTAATACCATTTAATTCACAATTCCAGCCTATAAATTCTTTATAAATTGGAGTGATTTTTTCTAAATTTATTGCCTCGGAATAATTATCAATTTCATTTTCATTAGATTGATATCCAACACAAACCTTAATCTTTTCAAAATGATCTAAAATATCTAGTTTTGTTAAGGCTATATCTGTTAAACCATTTATCATACAACTATATTTAGCTGCCAAACCATCAAACCATCCACATCGTCTAGGTCTTCCAGTTGTTGCACCAAATTCCATACCTATATCTTGTAACTTTTTTCCTTCTTCATTAAATAATTCTGTTGGAAAAGGACCACTTCCAACTCTTGTTGCATATGCCTTAAATATTCCAATGATATTTTCAAATTTTGTTAAAGGTAAACCTAAACCAGTTGAAATTCCGCCTGAAAAAGGACTAGATGAAGTAACAAATGGATAAGTCCCATGATCAATATCTAATAACGTTCCTTGCGCACCTTCAATGAGAATATTTTCTTTCGAAAAAAGTAAGTTTAAAGTATCCTTCACATAAATTTTCACTTTTTCACAAGCAATTAAAAATGATTCTATTTCAGGTTCCATTTTTTTATAATCCTCGTTTGTGATTTGATTTGAAGATATACAATTATCAATTCGAGCGATAAATGATGATTTTAATTTATCAGTTTCATTAAGATCTATAGCTCTGATTCCAACTCTATTATACTTGTCAACATAACATGGACCAATACCTTTACATGTTGTTCCTATAAAATTATTTGTTTTTTCCTCATTTTTTCTATCNANGTACTTATGCAAAGGTGTTACTATGTGCGCATTAGGAGAAATTAATATATTTTCAGTTGAAATATTTTTATGAATTAGCATGTTAATTTCCTGTACTAATTCTACAGGATCTATAACCATACCATTTCCCATAATGCAAAAACAATCTTCTCTAAGTATTCCAGATGGTATCTGATGTAAAACTATTTTTTCACTATTTTTATAAACTGTATGACCTGCATTAGCGCCTCCCTGGTATCTAGCAACAATTTCTGCATTTTTACTAAGCAAATCAACAATTTTTCCTTTCCCTTCATCTCCCCATTGGCCACCAATCACAGCTTTAATTGCCATTATATTTCCCTTTCATTTTCTTCAACATAGTACTTATCTCTTAAAAACATCATTATGGGTGTAGAAACAAATATAGAAGAATAAGTTCCTGATAAAACACCAACAATTAGAGCAAAAGATAAACCTCTCAAACTCCCTCCACCAAATATAAAGAGAGAACTAACTACAAACAAAGTTGTAATAGAAGTAATTATTGTTCTATTAAAAGTTTCATTCAACGATAAATTTATTATATCAGATAATTGCATATTTGAGTATTCATAAATATTTTCACGCATCCTATCAAATATAACAATTGTATCATTAAGTGAGTACCCAATTATAATAAGAAATGCAGCAATAATATTAATATTAAATTCATATGAAAACAGTATTAAAAGTGTCATTACAATTAAAATATCATGAAAAAGAGCAAAGATAGATCCTATCGCTGAATACCAATCAAACCTAATGATGATATATAAACCAATTAATAATAATGCAATTGATAAAGCTTTAATTGCATCGTATTTTAGATCAGATGATATTGTTGACCCAATCTTATTGTAACTGACAATATTAAAAAAACTGCTTAATAAATTTTGATTTATGTCATCTTCAAATAAAATACGAACTTTATCAGATCCATAAGTTTTTATGTTTGAAAATTTAATATTTTTATCATTCAGTAAAGCAATAACATTTTCTTTATCTGATAACTTATCATCAAGTTGCACAATTAACTCAGTCCCACCTTTAAAATCAATACCTAAAGTTGGACCTTCAAAAAAATAAAAAATTATACCTAAAATAATTATACTATAAGACAAATATTTAGCATAACTAAATTGAGAAACAAAATTTATTTTATTATCTTTTAAAAATTTAATCATATTTTGATTTTTTGTACTTTTCTAAATTTTAAATACGTTAAAATTATTGTTTTTGTGACAAATATTGCCGTAAACATTGAGCATATGATACCCATGGATAAAGTAACAGCAAAACCTTTAATAGGCCCAGATCCAAATAAGTAGAGACTTCCTGCAGAAATTAAGGTGGTTAGATTAGAATCTAAAATAGTTTTAAAGGCCCTATTATAACTATGTTCAATAATTTCCATTACATTCTTATGCTTTGACATCTCTTCTCTTATTCTTTCAAAAATAATAACATTTGCATCAATGGCCATACCTACAGTCAATATCATACCTGCTATGCCTGGAAGAGATAAAGTTGCATTAATCCATGGATTTGATAAAAAAGCAATAATGAAAAGTAAATTTAATGTCATTGCAAAATTAGCCAATAGGCCAAAACCCTTATAATAGAAAATCATAAAAATAAAAATTGAAACTAATGCAATAATAATTGATTTATAACCATTATTAATAGAGTCACTTCCAAGTGAAGCATCAACTTGTAATTTTGAGGCTACACTAATTTTTGAAGGTAGTTCGCCTGCAATTAAAATTGCCTCTATATCTTTTGCTTCATTTTTTGTAAAATTTCCAGTAATCTGGGCTTTTCCTCCAGCTATTTTTTGATTAATTCTGGGAGCCATCTTTACTTCATTATCTAATACTATGGCTAAGAATTTACCCTTGTTGTCATCTGTAATTTCTTCAAAATCTCTTGGATTTTCAAATTCAAGAGATATGTACCATTGACCACTATTCATATCTTCTATTGGAAATTGTTGGGCCCTAGGATTTTTAATTTCTGANCCAGATAATTCTACATATTTATTCAGGAAAAATAACTGAGTGAAACCCTCAAACTCTTGATTAGTTTTTCCCCATAAAAATTCAGAATCAATTAATTGTGTAGAATTTTTATTATCATTAAAAATTTTATTTACGTTATAAACAAAATCATTATGAACAAATGTGTAAGGAACTAAAATATTAGTTGGCACATTTCTAAATTCAACCATATTGTTTCCATCAAATACTAACAAATGTTGCTCTATTTCTGAAAAACCAAATAACTGATTTAATTTTTTATTCCAAGTTTTATAATTGTCTTTAACTAGTTTAAATTCCAACTTTCCGGTATTTTTTATAAGAGACTCGGCTCTACTTGTGTCTTGAATACCAGCTATTTCAATTACTATTTGGTTATTACCTTTTGTTTGGATAATTGGTTCAGTAACACCCATAGCATCAATACGATTACGAATAATTTCAGTAGAGGACTGTAATTTTGTAGTAAGTTTTTCTTTAAGTATATTTTTTAAATATTCAGATTCTTGGCTACCATCTATACTATTGGGAATAAAATCTGAATAAAAATTAACCAAGGTTTCATTATCATAATTAGTAAATACATTATCAATAAATGTTATACTTGTAGATTCATTATGAATTTTTTTTAAAATTGATTCGTATGTTTTTAATTCTCTGAAATCATTTTTATACTCTTCATTAATTAAATTGATAAGTAAGTCAACTAAATCAAGTTCAAGCACCATGTGAACTCCGCCTTGTAAATCTAATCCAAGAGTTAAACTTTTATCTTTTAAATTCTGTATTTCATTAAATTTATTTTCATTTTCATAAGTAATATTTTTACCAAAATGATTAGAGTAATAATCTATTGTTGGTTTTATACCAAATAATGAAAGGATTGTTAATCCTAAAAAAATAAACCATCTAAAGTATAACATATATCGCTTCTATTTTACTTAGCAATTAAATTTTAATTCAAAATTTAATTATTATATAATCAAACGAAAAGAATATTATGAATTTAAGTATGAAAAATATATTTTCTAGTATAGATAATTAATATAAAAACGCATATAGAGATAAATTTGAATAGAAATAATGAACTTATTGTTATTTTAGGTCCAACNGCAACGGGAAAAACAANTTTAGCCGTGCAGNTTGCATCAAATTTTAATGGTGAAATTATATCAGCTGACTCAAGACAGATATATAAAGGTTTAGACATAGGTACAGGTAAGGATTTAGAAGAGTATACAGTTTNTGATAAGCCTATCAANTATCATCTAATTGATATATTGAATCCAAANGAAAACTANAGCGTTTATAATTTTCAAAGAGATTTTATAAAATCATATAAACAAATTATCAAAAAAAATAAAAAACCAATTTTGTGTGGAGGTACTGGACTCTATATTGAATCCTTACTTTTAGATTATGATCTATCTAAGAGCCCGCCACCAGATAAAGAATTAAGAAAAAAATTATCAAAAAAGAGTTTATCTGAATTAGTGATTTATTTAGATAAAATTAATTTTAACATTATTAAAGAGCCCAAAAACGACACTAAAAATAGAGTAATAAGAAATATAGAAATTTGTTTAAACTATAAAAAATCTTCAACTCCACTGATTGAAATTCCTATTAAAAATTATAAAATTATTGGTATCGATCCAGGAAGAGAAGTAGTTAGAGAAAAAATTACTGAAAGACTAAAAAAAAGGATGGACCAAGGATTAATTTTAGAAGTAGAAAAATTAATAAGTCAAGGAGTTAGCCACGAAAGGCTATTTTATTTTGGTTTAGAATACAGATACATAAGTGAATATATTAATGGGAACTTTAACTATTTAGATTTAGTTAAAAATTTAAATACTGCAATTCATAGGTTTGCAAAAAAACAAATGACCTTTTTCAGAAGGATGGAGAAAAGAAATATTAAAATAAACTGGATAAATAATAATAATTTCAATCAAATAAAAGATTTATTATAAAAAATCACTATATTATAATATTCAAACAGCCGATTATTTTATGGAAAATTTAGAAGAAAAAAAGAAATTACTAAAAATTCCTGTCCGAAAAAAAATCAAATATATGGACGGTCTAAGATTAAATAGAGCTATAACATCTGGTGTTAAGTTCCTAATTTCTAGACAAGATTATTTAAACAAAATCAATGTTTTTCCGGTTCCTGATGGTGATACTGGTACTAATATGGCATTTACACTATCATCTGTTATGGAAGCTTCAATAGGTCAAATAGAGCCAAGAGTTGATATCTTTACTAAAGTAATTTCTGATGCTGCGATTGATGGAGCAAGAGGAAATTCGGGTGTTCTAATTGCAGAATTTTTTGTAGGTTTTGGAGAAGGATGTGAAGGTAAAGAAAAATTAGATTGCCATACTCTAGCAAAAGCATTCAAAAATGGTTCTACGTCAGCAAGAGAGGCAATGGAAGATCCAAAAGAAGGAACTATACTAACCATATTTCAAGATTTTTCAGATGAAATCAGTAAAGCTGTAGAAAGTGGTACAGAAGATTTATATGAAATTATGAAAATAGGCTATAAAGCTGCGTGTAAATCACTTGAAGAAACACCACAAAAATTAAAAATTCTTAAAAAAGCTGGCGTTGTAGATGCTGGAGCTCAAGGTTTTGTAGATTTTCTTACAGGAGTATTAAATTTTATTGAAGATGGTTCACTTAAAGATGTTGATATCAGTAATATAGCTGTAAAAAATAATGAAAGCAGTCTTGAAGGTCATCATATGGATGAAGAAATTGATATTAATTACAGATATTGTACAGAATGCAGAGTTAAAGGTTCTAATATGAACAAAAAAGAACTAAGACAAACATTGAAAAAAATAGGTGATAGCCTTATTGTTGCAGGATCAAAAGATAGAATACATGTTCANATTCACTCAAATAAACCCGCCCAAGTATTTTCTATGTGTGAAAGATTTGGTGATGTTGATGAGCAAAAAGCAGANGACATGTTTCATCAGCAACAATTATTAGATACAAAAAATATTGAAAAAAGATCTGTTGCTATTGTTACAGATTCAGCTTCTGATTTTATGGATGATAATTTAAATATATATGTTGTACCACTTAGATATAATTTTGGAAGTAAGGGATACATTGATAAAGTCTCTCAAACATCATCAGAATTTTACAAAGAATTGAGAGATGGTAAATATCACCCACAAACTTCTCAACCATCAGCAGGTGACTTTAAAAAACAATATCAGTTTTTATCATCACATTATGAAACTATCATTTCTTTGCATATACCCAAAAAGTTAAGTGGTACATACCAGTCTGCAAAAAATGCCTCAAAACAAACTCCAGATGCAAAAATAACAGTTNTAGANACAAATAATGCATCAGTTGCAAATGGGTTAATAGTNAAGTATGCTGCTAAATTAGTAAAAGCAGGTAAATCGCATGAAGAAGTTTTATCTGGTATCAATGAAGCCATTGAAAAAACAAAAATTTATGTAGTATTAGATAATCTTAATTCTGCAGTAAAGGGTGGTAGGCTAAATCCAACAGTTAAATTAATAAGTAATTTTTTAAATTTAAAACCCATCATGTCAATTAAAAATGATGGTTCTCTTGGTCCAATTNCTGCAATGTGGGGCAATAAAAATGTACCAAACAAAATTGCAAACTTTATCAGTAAAAAAATTGATTCTGATAAGATATATGATCTTGCAATTGCACATAGTATTTGTGAGGAAAAGGCTGAACATTTAAGAAAACTTCTTTATGATAAGCATCCTAATATTAAGTCTNTAAGCATTCTTGAACTTGGCTGCGCTCTTGGCTCTCACACAGGNCCTGGAACTCTTGCTGTTGGAGTTCAAGAACATCTTTCAATTTAATGAATCTATCAATTTTAATTATTGCAATTTTATCCTACTTGATAGGATCAATTTCAGGTGGCGTAATTGTTGGAAGAATCAAAAATGTAGATATCAGAACAAAAGGAAGTAAAGCTGCAGGTGCTACAAATGCTTTTAGAACTATGGGAGCGTTATTTGCATTATCCGTTCTTTTGATTGATGTTTACAAGGGATATTTTTCAACTTTATATTTACCATATTTTTTTGGTGAAGAAAATATTCTAGCAAAAAGTATAGCTGGTTTTTTCTCAATAATTGGTCATGTATTTCCTATATTTTTTAAGTTTAAAGGAGGAAAGGGTGTTGGAACAGCACTTGGAACTTTACTAGCATTTCCTCAATTACATTTAGCAACACTTATAGGTTTTTTATCATGGTTAAGTTCACTTTTAATTACAGGTTATGTTGGGCTAGGTTCTATAATAGCAGGTATAGCTGTNCTNTTATTTCATTTACTAANTTCAAATTTTATTTTTGATATATTAACAATTTANGTTTNATTCATATCAATTTTTTTTGTTATCACNCACAGAGAAAANATAAAAAGATTGATTAATAGAAATGAAAATCAATTTCAAAAAATTATGTTATTTAATTTTTTTAAAAAAAGATGAAAAATAATTTAGATAAAATTGACCATATTGCTATACAGGTTGACAATATTAAAGATTCAGTTAATTGGTATTTAAAAAATTTTAAATGCGAAGAAATCTATTCAGATGATTCTTGGGCCTTCTTAAAGTTTAGTAATATGAAATTGGCTTTAGTTACCAATACACAACACCCCCCTCATTTTGCAATTCTAGATGATAAAATTAATTTAAAGCAAAAAAATGTAGTTGAGCATCGCGACAAGTCTATATCAAAGTATATTAAAGATTTAGATGGTAATTTTTTAGAATTGATTAAATATAATGATTAATCTTCAATATGCACAAAGTTTTGTCCATATGGATTAAACCCAATCATTATTGAAATAGGGGGTGGTCCAGTTACAAAAAATTTAAGCCCTACGCCATAACCTATAAGTAATTGGTTGAGTGATATTTTATCAAATGTTTTACTTCCTATGCCAGAATTAACAAATATTAAACCGTCAATACCAAATTCAACCTTACCATAATCTTTTTTTTCTATTATTGTACTTTGCAATTCTAAATAGTTATATATGATGTTTGATACTTCAATATTTTTATCAAAATTATCTGGATAAAAATATGGATCAGAAGAATATCCNCTNACATAATCNTCACCACCCATNTANTCATATTCATGTATTGGTAAATCAGAAAATTTTGGAAATTTAAACGANNAATAAATACCATANGANAGNACAGGTTCATGAATTTTTTTNATTTTTAAAAGAATGAATTTGTCAAATGATAANNTAATGTTGGCAATNTCNGTATTATCTTCAATTAANCTTTTTGAATATCTAAAATTNATACCAAATAAGATACCTTTTGTNGGATCACGATAAANATTTCTAGTATCATATTGATAATCAAACTCAATACTNCCATATCNATAAAAAGATTTTTCATTTGGTNCNTTTTGATTAACTAATTCAGATGATGTATNTTTTTTATTTCTNTAATAACTTAAACCATATTCAAACTTATTATACAGNCCTTTATAGAATCCACTTTTGATTGCAAAATAAGTCTCATTGAACCTGTAATCATAAAATGGATTATCAGAATATCTGTTAAAAAATATTGTTTCTAATGAAATATGGTCACCATAAATCCAAGGATTACTCAATGATATAGCAAACCACTTTTCACCTATGAATGCTCCCCCAAGATATAATTGCTGATTTAAGCCCATAAAATTAATATGGGCTATACCTAATCCATATGACCATTTTTTTGCTATTTCGCTATAATCTATTACCAGATCTGGTATAATTGAAAAAGATTCAATTAAATTTACTTTGTAAATATTGTCTTCAAATTGTATATCAACAGATGAAAAAATTCCTAAATTATAGAGTCTATTTATATCATCTTTTAATATAACCGAATCTAATGGTTGATTAATTGGATGTAAAATCTCTCTTAATATAACATGATCTTTTGTCTTATTATTTCCGAATATCATTAAAGTATCTATATCATTTTGATAAGCACCTAAAAATATGGGAAAAATGGTTAAAAAATATTTAATTTTATTTATCATAAATAATAAAAAAAAGCCTTCATCTGTTCGTGAAGGCTTTTTTTCTTAGTGTAAAACTTAAGTTATACTTATTTTCTACCTCTAGCCATTTTAGCTCTAGATACATCACCATCTTTATCGATGAAATATAACCAACCAGACTCTCTAGTAACACCACACTGTGCAACTACTTCAGCACCACCACCTTTATTAGCACCTCTAGCCATTTTAGTTCTTGCAACATTCCCACCTTTATCTAAATAATATAAATATCCAGATTCTTTAGAAACACCTGTTGTTTTTACTTTTTCTGCCATTTTAATAGCCTCCTTAAGTGAAATTATTATTGTTTAAAGTAAATTTACTTCTAATTCTACCATTTTCTCGTCTAAAAAACAAGTACTTTTTACCTTTTTTTTCTATTATTTTCAAAATTTTTCATGACGAGCTCAAAATCTTTAAAATTTTGACAATTAAAAAATTTTGATGACTCAATATTATTTTTCATAGTATCATAAATTTTGTAGCCATAATCATGCCCTGGATAAATGATTGTATTAGAAGGTAGTTTTAATAATACATCATATATGCTATGATAGAGATCTTCTATGGAACTTTTTTCACTTAATACTCTTCCTGTTCTGCCGATGAACATTGTATCACCTGTAAATATTTTTTTATCTTTTGAATTCCAAAAACAAACACTATCATGATAATGTCCAGGAGTTTCTAAAACAGTTATAATCTCAGTTCCTATATTTATTATTTGGTTATCACTTAAAGATATATATCCTAGTTTTTTGGAACTAATATGAGAGATGTATATTTTCAATAAATTAAATTGATTTAAAAAATCAGGAATGAATTTCATATGGTCATGGTGTGAGTGTGTAATTAGTATTTTATCTAAAACTAAATTATTAGATTCAATAAATTCTAAAATTGGATTAATTTCAACAGCTGGATCAACTATTGCTGCATGATTAGATTCATCACACCAAATTAAATAACAAATATTTTTGTCAAATCCTCCAATGAAATATTTAACATTCATTGTATTTAAAATACTTTTTGAAAAATTTAAACATTTTATAAAATTCTTTAATTTTAAAAATAATACCTTTATCAGTTGATATTTCTTTATGTTCATACATATATGAAATAAATAAACTTGAATTTTTAATACGCCTACTTAGTGCTAAAGATTCTGTAAAAGGTACCATTGAGTCATTAGATCCATGCATAATAAATACTTTACTATTTATCTTATCACCCCAATATTTAGGTGACATTTCTTGAATGAAAGTTTTCTCTTTATTTATTGCACTACTTATCACCTCATCAATTTCGTCATTAATTTTGGAATCAAATATATTTCTCATAAAATTTTGAGGAATTTCTGGTAATAGGTTTAATTTACTTTCGACTTCATCTAAATTATCCTGAATTCTTAAATTTACAATTTCCCTTACTTCTTTTTTATAATTTGATATTTCTTTAAAATGTAATTTGTCAAGAAAATTATGAAATAAAACTGTTAAACCCCAACTATGAGGATTAATTTTATATGATTTCTCATTAACATTAATGATACCGTTACACAAAAATTTTAAAGTACTTTGAATATCGCAGTATGTTCCAAAAGTCATTATTGATTTAGGAGGAGAAGTGGAAATTCTTTTATCAAGTGAAGCTTTTAAAAGTAATCCTCCACCAAAACTTAAAGCCATCGAAGAAACTTTATCCTTATCAACATCATTTCTTAAAAGAATTTCGCCATATGCATGTGCAAACCAATCATAACATTCATGATCTAATTTTAATTCTTTTAATGGTGGTATTCTTGGCACTATAACTTTATAGCCTAATTTGCATATTATTGATGCTAAAAAAAGTAATCCAGTATGTTTTTCAGCATCAGGAGATGCACCTGGAAATATAATCATTACATTTTGATCATTTTGATTTGGGCGAGAAAGTATTCTTAATTGAGTTTTTTGCCCATTTAAACCAAGATAATTCTGATCATCTATGTTTACATTTGGATAGTTTTCTGGATTGTATCTGGCTAAGGAATATATAAACTTTAATGATTTTACAGCATATTTCACTTTAAAATCAATTATTTTAATACATCAGGACGTATTCCAAAAATATTACTATTTGGATAATTTTGTGTAGAAATCCATAAGTTTGATTTAGTACCCATTGCTTCAGGTAGAACATCGAATGTTTTCCATAATTCATAAAATTCAGTATCTTTTTTGTAAGCTCTTGCATAGGTTGCTGCAGCAGTTGAGTCTGCAATACCTTCAATTACTTTAGCATCTCTATTGGCTGTGGAAATTATTAAATCAACTTCCCTATCAATAATACCTAAAATTTCAGAACGCTTTGCTTTACCTTGACCTTCAAACTTTGCAGCCTCAGCTTCTTGCTCACTAGCCATACGATCAAAAACTTGAGGCATTATTTTATCATTAAATGTTAATCTTTTAATTTCTATTCCAAGAACTTCTATTCCTATATCTAATGACTCAAATTCATCAGTGATTGCGTCAAGAGCTTCTCTCATAATCTGGTCACTATTTATTACGATATCATCTATGTATTGCGGTGCAATTTTATCTCTGATTTTTCCATCAAGTATACCGTCTAATCTTGATTGAGCCTGTATTTCGTTATTAACACTAATATAAAATTTTAAAGGATCAGATATTCTCCACCTAGCAAAAGTATCAATAAATATATTTGTGGTTTCTTGTTTTTCTTTTTGAACACTATTACCTGATGCACGTTTATCTAACATACCTTTTGTTGGTACCTCAGTTGCATCTCCATCCCATTCTAAAATTCTTTTATCAAACTTGATAACATTTTGAAGGAAAGGTAATTTAAATGCTAAGCCAGCAGTTGTCTTCGAACTAATTGGCCTACCAAATTGTAATACTATCGCTTGCTGAAATTCATTAACAATAAAGAATGAATTAAGACCAATTAATATTAATATAGGTAAAAATAATATTTTGAAATATCTTGTCATATTAACTGACTACCTTGCTTTATTTTTTTCTTTGATAAAATTCTCAAAACCACTGCCCATAGATTGATTTAAACCTAAAAGAGGTACTGCACCTATTGAAGGGTCTACAAAATTTAATTGGTTAGTATTTAAATATATCTCGGTCATAGTTTCAATCATTTTAGTTGTGATAAAAACTTTCTTATCTAACAAATAAGAATCATAAATTTTTAAAAACTTTTGAGTTTCACCATCTGCTTTTTGAACAGTTCTATATTGATAACCAAGGGCTTGATTTCTAATTTTAAGTGCTTCACCTCTTGCTTCAGTAAGTTTCAGTGAACTATCTCTTTCAGCCTGATTAATCATTTTTTCCATATTTTGTAATGCACGAGCAACTTGGTTGTATGCATCCATTACAATTGATGGCGGAACAACAGATTGTAATTGTACCATTTTAATAGTTATACCAGTTTCTAGTACATCTAACTTTTGTTGCATTAAAGCTTTTGCTTCTTGGCTAATTAGTTGACGACCTTCTTTAATAACTTTATCAAATAATTTTGATCCAACAATTTTTCTCATTACAGATTCAGAAATATCTCTAATTGTGCTTTCCACATTTTTAACATTAAACTTATAGTCTTTTGGGTTTGATATAATATATTGGACTTGCCATTTAACCTCAGCAACACTTAAATCATTAGTTAATGTCCAAGATTCACCTTCGTATGTATTAGAAAAACGAGTTTTCTTTCCAGCTTCAATTGTTCTAAATCCAAACTCTTCAACAAATTGTTTTGAAGTCTTAACTTTATATACTTCATCAATGATTGGAACCTTAAAATGTAAACCTGGAGAAGCAATTGAATTATATTTACCTAATCTTAAGAGAACACCCTGCTCATCGGCTTTAACTGAGTATACTGATAAATAAACTAAAAGAATAACAATAGCAAAGAAGAAAGCTGGAAAGATTTTTTTAAAATCAAACTCAGGCACTTCAACTTCAACATCTCCAAATTGGTATTTTTTATTCATATTTAAATAAGATTAGATAATTAATTAAAATTTATACACTATAAATTAAAAAAAAATTTGCAAGAAATCTATTTCTTTATTTGTCAAAGTAATAACTAATAAATAAAAGGAGAAAAAATGAAAAAAAATAATATTAGTAAATACCTGTTTGGAATTAGTGCATTTATAATTGTTTTCTTATTAGCATCATATACAAATGAATCAAAAGTGGACTCAAAATTAATTCATGAAAGTGATTTTTCTATTGATAAAGAAAAATTAAATGAATTGACTAGCCAAGCGATAAATGAACAAGAAAATGTTGAGGAAGATTTTGTTGAAAATGAAATTGAAGTAAGTTCAGAAATTGATAATAATATTACAAATATAAAAGAGTCTATATTGGTAAATAGTATCAAAATTGCAAAAAAAGTTGATACAGATCCTAACTCAAATTCTTACAGAGAACCAATTAATGCATATAAAACAATTACAACATTGGATGATAAAATTGTTAAAGATATAGATTTCTATCCATCATTTTATATATGGACAAGTATTAATACAGAAAGACTAGAATTAAATACAATTGATAAAAGTGTTTCGAATGAAGTAATGTTTATAGAACCAACTACACTATCAATGGTTGTTACATGCAATGAAATTCAAATAAGTGAATTTGAATTTAATATTAATGCTAAAACACCAAGATGGAGAGAATGGATTGAAGTTGATTTAACGCAATTTGAGTCCGAATTTATTATTGGTAAGTGGAATGTTAAAATAATTAATAAAAAAGATAATCAAATTTTAGAAAACAGATCTTTTTCATTTAACAAAAATTGGGAAATAGATGAATTAAGACAAACTGCTGAATTCAACTGATAAAAGAAATCAACTGATAAAAAAAGCTCTAATACATTAGAGCTTTTTTTATATATAGAACTAATCTATTTTTAAATTTAAAATCATTTTTTATAAGTTCAAAACTATCTCTGGGAAACTTAAATGGTTTTGAATCCAAAAAAAGTTTAAAATAATCTTTATGATAAGGTTTTTTAATATTGTTAAACTCTTCAATATTAAATCTATACCTTATATTTAAAGTTTCATTTATAATATGCAAAGTCAAATTACCTCTGACTTGTTGTAAAAAAACNGAGTATTCAATTTCATCATCAAAAATTAATTCATATCTGTCATATTCATTCTTTTTAGGTAANAATAGATTCAGAGTATCATTTTTATATNCGTATGAATTTCTNTGAAAANNTTTAGNATTTTGTTCNTCTATAATAATTTGAGGTGCTTTATATCCTGTTGATATATATGTATTTACATCCAANATTGAAAAATATGGTTGGTTAAATTTGATTGAATCNCACCTTACATGTATTGAATAATAATNTTTAGANTGATGCTCCCAAATAGTATTNGACTTAATTANTTTCTTTTGNTGTGAGTTTGAAATATTAGACTTTAGAACAATTTCTAACTTATTTTGATCATAAATTTTATTTAATAGTAGTANTAGACTATCTTTATTTATGTATGTNAANATTGAAACAAAAGTTAAAATAAAAAAACTTATTATATANTTATTATGATTACTTTTTANAGTACTTAATACATTATTNTTTTTTATTTTCAATAAACTTGAACCATANAGTTGGTAGAATGCCCAAAATAAATCCTTATGNCCATACTTTTTTATCATTTNCTTTCTTGAAAGAAATAATGCTTTACCTATATTATGATTATGTGTTAAAAAGAAATTGTAAAATTGATTGCTAAATTCNGAAGCTTTATTTGATGGTAAATCACCAAAACTACAAATTATTGATTTACTTCCNTTATTTAAAAATCCATTTAAAAAATCGATAAAACTNNTATTNTAATTACCACAACTATTTGAAAAAATAAATTCAGGAGNTCTAGAACATTTTTGTANATCATCAACTTCAAATTCTTCATCAAAAAGTTTCCANCCATTTAATCCATAATGACCAGAAAAATGNAAACCTCCNCTTACACCNAGCAATCTAATTAATTCAATTTTGTCAACATTTCTNTNTTTNAATGGTCCTCTTAANTTAAAATGTGNATCTATCTTTGATGAAACTAAATCAATTTCTTTTATTACATCATCATTTATATCCTTTGATTCACTAGGNTTNCCAATAACNCAAAANTTTTGTTTAGAATCTATTTTGTAATTTGAGTTTTGAAAATTTGAATTTGTAAATTCTCTTGATAAAATTAAGTAATCACACAAAAAATCTTTCCCATCNTGTAATATCTCAAATGGTATAAAGTTTAGTTGTGGATCTATAATNATGTGNAGTTGAGTTANATCCTGNANAGACTTTTGATATTTAAAATATTTTTCTAATCTATATAAATCTATAATATTAAATANTTCAAAAGATAACTCTTTTAAATGATTAAGTTGATNGGGTTGANCCCCATTTTTTACATAATCTTTAATTATGTCATTTGAAATTTTTTGTGATANTGATTTTATTTGNTCAACTTTAAANTTTACTTCAATTTTTTTAGANAAACTNTTTTTATCAGAATTAATTTCTATATAAAGTTGNGTGTCATTTATTTTTATTAATCTTATTGTATCCACAATGTAAACTAATAATCATAATTAATTTTATGAAAGATTTATTTTTATATTTCCAAGTTCATATTTTAATTTTGAAACANTGATNAAGTACTGTCCTTTATTTANTTTNAAACTACCTGTATTTCCATTTGATTTTGTAAAANATTCATTCTGACTTNTTTGATTTTGGATTATACTAAATTTAATATTTTCCTGAACTTTTTTATTTTTTGTNACAGCTAAATTAATTAAAAAATTNTCATCNATTTCANTTGATATNTCACANACAATTTCATAATNNTTCATANGTTTAGAAAAAATCTTAGANTNACTACTACTTCTAGTTATAAATGNTGGATTTANATCTAATTCNAATTGATTACCTATNACAACTTCTANTATNGAATCAACTTTTTTGATTACTAAGTCCATAAATGATTTATCCTCAATNTNANCTAATTGATATATNTTTTGNCTCAATTCATATGGAGGCTTTTCATTNGGTTGANTATCAATCAANTTNGCTAAAATTTCNACTTGCTCTCTTANCTCAGAATTTGATTCAATNAAAGTTTCAAATTCTTCTTTGATANNTCCTGATAACTGACCNTCTAAGTATCTAATTATTTTCTCATTATCCATATTTTTCCTTTGTATGTNTATAAGACAAATATATTTTTAATAATCTTGCATACATTTTTTTAGTTTTCTATTTGCTCTAGAAATAATTGCAGCAACTGTGTTAGGTTTTTCATTAATNTTATCAGCTATTTCTCTTTGTTTAAAACCTTGACTAACCAAATCCATAATCAATTGCTCCTTATCTTTCAATTTTGNNAGGCAATATTTTAAACTTAGACTATCCTCTACNCTTTCTGATTTAGTAAATAATTGGTATGCACTTTCNATTGTACTAGTTTTAGGTCTGTATTTCATACCTTTNCTTTTNAAAAAACTAAGNGTTGTATAAGTGACAATTTGATAAAGATAAGAACTAAACTTACTATCTCCTCTAAATTTTCGGATAGGCTCATAATTCCCTTCNNAACCAAGTATTTTTTTTTGAATNATATCAGAAACTAAATCTTGTTTATCTTCNTANGGTATNTGATCAAACTTTTTTAATGCCCCCCAAATAATAGACATACATTCATCAATAAATAATTTTATTGATTTAGNNTCTTTATTTAAAACTGAGATTAAAAGTTTATTATCTATTTCTTGATTCATATAATTTGTTTAAATAAAATTAGTACAATAAATATAAGGTAATTATTGATGAATTTACATATTGAATTTTGTGAAAAATGAAACTACGGTCCTGAATTTGATCGTGTATCAAAAATAATCAAAAAATATAACCCATCTATTAATATCACTGGAAATGAAAAACCACCAAGAAGCGGTGCATTTGAAATTACCATAGANGATAAATTAATTTACTCNAAATTTGAAACAAATAATTTTCCAAGTGAAAAAGAAATTATTGCTTTCTTAAAACGCTAATGCACCCATAGGATCCCATGGAGCAAGTTCAACAGGTTTTCTATTAAATAAATCAAGAATTTTTTTAGACAAATATTTTTTATCTACAACAATTTCATAATTATATTCATCAAACCACTTATCTGTCATCAAATAGTATCCTTTATCTCCACCTTTAACACCCCAACTATTTTCAACACGCCATCTTCTGGATTTTCCATCAACTAAATCTACNCCNGTAAATAACATCGCATGTGTCATTTGGCTATCGCCATATTCTAATCGAGTTGATTTNTTCATATTAAACTTTGTGCCAAATAATGCCTCATAATCNTATAAATCCATATCCATTAAACCTAGTTGTCTATGAAACATTTTTCCAACATCACATCCAAACCAAACAGANTCATTNCTTTTGATTGATTTAATTGCTGCTTTTTTTATTTCCTCAATATCTACATTTGCATATTTTATTATCTGCCCNCCAACTACATTACCTAAATAACTAACAGTATATAACTCATTCATTTTTTTNTTNGACATNGGAGCATGAATCAAACATACCTTATCTTTNAAATCTATATTACAATGTTTTTTATAAAAATCTNGAGGTGTTAAATTTGTTTTTCTAATAAATTNATTTTTTTTGTCTCTNGTTTGCCAATCAAATTTTGTTGGTGGATCGCCCAAACAAATACATAACATTGAATAGATTGTTGACATCATNTTTTCTTTTTCTTTTCGTAAATCAGANAGTTTTTTTCCTTTATCATTCATATTTCTTAATACCCAGGCNAATTCTCTTAATTTTCTGGTAAGNAATTGATTCATCATTCTAGATTGACTACTTTGAAAACTTTCTGCCATAACAGATTGAGGTACAACTCCATACTTTTCAATTAAATTAACAAACATATCCCATTGACCACCATCTTGAACAGGACTATCAAGNAAATGCATCATCAATCTACTATCATAAGATTNATCTAAGGTTTTTAAAATATTTTCAAGNAAATAGTTTGATTTTTCAAGTTTATCAAAAAACATAAAATAATTTTGTGAAAATTCAAAATNAGCTAAATTATATTTTTCTGCTAATGAAATACGCATTAAGTTTAATCCTGCAAANCCCCAACATCTTCCTGATGCTTTTTGATTAGTTACTTTTTTCATTTCNTTAGAAACCACATTTGAATAGGTATGATCTACCATTCTGTATGCATCCCAATCCATTGCAATATTATCAATTAAACTTCTAGTTAATGCATTTCTTGATATTTTATTNGTTGGATTACTTTTGAAATTCTTATTAAAATTTTTAATGTTAGCTNTTGATATTGAATCTTTCATTTAAACTCCCTTAAAAAATAAAGCCCCAATTATGTNATNATTGNGGCNTTATTNAAATTNACTTACTTAAGTAGCATTATTTTTTGNGTTGCTACCTGTCCATTGCTTTCTGCTTTAATCATATATACACCACTTGAAAGATGCTGTGCATCCCAAGTTAAACTGTATGTGTCTGCATCTACCATACCATCTATTAATGTACCTACAACTTGTCCCATTAGATTATATACTTTAACCGAAGCATATCCAG
>PARL01000017.1 GCA_002711465.1 Fidelibacterota bacterium
ATGATGATGATGATGATGGTTATAATGATGATTATGAACAAAATGGTGGAACATGGTTTGCTGAGTCAGGTATGTTGACAATGTCAGCTGATGGTGATGATACTTCTTTTGAGCTAGATTATGTTCTATCAAATGAATCAAATACTTTAACAATGACTCAATATGTAGATGCTTTTAATGAAGATGACGATGGTAATTGGTCAAATTCTGCAGTAGTAGTTATTATTCTTAATAGATCAGAATAAGTTTAATAATTTGTTGTATGCTAATATATTTTTAATCATATTCAATTAATATATATTTTATTTGAAAAAGATAAATTTGGGAGATTATCAAATGTTCAAATTATTTTATAGTTTATTAATAAGTGTTTTTATTTTTAATGGATGTGCTCCAGTATTTAATGAATTTCAAAGTGCAGATACTGTTGGAGATAAAAATACATTAGTAACTCCATATTTTTCTGAATCCACAGCAATACCAGATGATTCTGATTCTGATGCGAGTAGTATTGAAGCAAATAGCACGGTAGGTTTAAGAATAGCACGTGGCATTAGTGATAAATCTGATATTCATTTAAAACTTGAAAAAATAGATGGAAATGGTGGCTATATTTCTGGTTCAATATTTAGTTTAGGTTATAAGCATTTTTTATATAAAGATACCGTTAATAATTACAGAGCATCATTTTATTTGCCCATTACTTATGCAACAAGAAATATTGAAGAAAATGCTTTTATAGATATAGACGAAGGAAGTTCAACAAATCAATCATACATTCTTTTAGAACCTACAATGATTGCTTCTTCTAAATTACATAAACTTTTTGATTTAAATGTGTCTGCAAAATTTATACAAAAAATTGCAGGCGATGATTTAGGTGAAGATATTAATGAGTCTGGTTTAGCATTTAATATTAGCGGTGGTATTACTTTGCCTGAACTTGGTGGAATATCAATCATTCCTGAGTATGGTATTTTGTTTTGGGATCAAGATAAATTTACTCATACAGGACTTGGTATAAGCTTAGATTTATCTAAATTTAAAAATTAATAATCTCTCTTTGAAAAAATACTTTTTGCTACATATCTAGCAATATTTGGATTTTCTTTTAATCGTCTTATTGAGTATTCATACCACTGAGGTCCATAAGGCAAATAAACTCTAACTTTAAAATTATTTTTTAAGTGTTTTTGAATCCAGCCTTTCATAGGCACTCCGTACAAAATTTGAAATTCAAAATTTTCACTTGGAATATTATACTTATCAATCAAATCATAAAGTTTTTGAGTAAGTTTAAGGTCGTGCGTTGCTAAACCTACGTAGCATCCATTTTTAAATGCCATCTCTGCAATTTTAAGATAATTTGCATTAATTTCTTCGTATGTTTTAAATGCAATACCAGCACTTTCATTGTATATACCTTTACACAATCTAAAGTTTATTTTATCATTACTTAAATTTTCAACATCTGAAAATGATCTTTTTAGATATGCTTGAAAAACTGTTCCTACATTTTTAAAATCTTTATGAATATCTTTGAAAACTTTTATGGTTGAATCGGTTGTAGTTGAATTTTCCATATCAAATCTTATAAAATTATTCTTTTCTTTAGCACTCTTAACAAGTCTTAATGCATTACTATAAAAAGTATCTAAACTTAAATCTAAACCAATATGTGTCGGTTTAACAGAAATGTTTGATTTTAAAGAAGATAGATTGATTTCATCTAGTAATTTCAAGTATGTTTTAGTTACTGATTCAACTTCATTTAAATCTTTAACATGTTCACCTAGCAAATCTATTGTTACATGTAAATCTCGATCATTTAATTTTTTAGTTTTAGAAATTGCATCTTTAATTTCATTTCCAGCAACATATTTATCAGAAACTATTTTTACCATTTTTCTTGGTAAAAAAGGAATTGTATTAATTATTATATTATTTAGTAAGCTCATTTGAAAAATAAAATTACACAGTAAAGGTGAATTAAACTAAAAAAAATATTTTTTATTGATGAATAAACATTGTGTTTACAAACAAAAAAATATTAAATTTATTCGCTGTTATGTTTAATAATTTTATAAGATAAATGTATCAAGATTTCTTACCAGTTGCAATATTTATAGGACTTGCTGTAGTTCTGTTAGTTGCACCTCTAATAATTCAGTATATTGTTTCGCCCAGATTTAACAAAGAAGGTGAAAAACTTGAGATATATGAGTGTGGTGAAATACCTGAAGGTAGTGCGTGGGTTCAATTTAATATTAGATTTTATATCATTGCATTAATTTTTATAATATTTGATGTTGAGGTAGTATTTTTGTTTCCTTGGGCTGTGGTATTTAAAGATTTAGGATTAATTGCATTTATTGAAGTAATGATATTTCTAGGTATTCTTGTTGTCGGATTTGCTTATGTATGGAGTAAAGGTGACTTAGATTGGGTCAAGATGAAGTTAAAATATGCAGCAGGCAGATACGCAGACCTAGGAACAGAAGAGGGAAAAATAAATGAAAATATCTGATTTATCAGTTATAAATAAATTTAATAAAGATAATGTAATCGTTGAAAAATTAGATACATTAATTAATTGGTCAAGGGCTAATTCTCAGTGGTATTTCCAATTTGGTTTAGCTTGTTGTGCTATTGAGATGATGGCTGCAGCTGGTCCGAGGCACGATTTAGACAGATTTGGTAACATACCAAGAGCCTCGCCCAGACAATCTGATGTAATGATAGTTGCGGGTACAGTAACTTTAAAAATGGCAGAAAGGGTTAAAAGGCTTTATGAACAAATGTCTGATCCCAAGTATGTGATTTCAATGGGAAGTTGTTCTAACAGCGGCGGACCATATTGGCAACATGGCTACCATGTTTTAAAAGGTGTTGATTTGGTAGTTCCAGTCGATGTGTATGTTCCGGGGTGTCCTCCACGTCCTGAAGCACTAATTCAAGGGATTTTAGAGCTTCAAAAGAAAATCAAAACTTATTCTAATCTTGGAAAAGAGGTATAGATTGAATATACAAGATATAGCAGACAAGTTAAAGGTTGATTTTTCTGAATCTGTAGAATTTTCAGAGGATACATCATTTATTAAAATTGAACCTGATAAGTGGTTGGAAATTTCTAAAACATTAAAAGACCATGATGATTTCAAATTTGATTATTTAATGTGTATTTCTTCATATGATTGTGGTGATAAAACAAAATATGGAGTTGCCTATAATTTTAAATCTACATCTATTGGGCATGAACTTGAGATTAGGATAGAAGTATCTGATGATGAAAGTATTCCAAGTGTTGTGGAGCTATGGGGTTCGGCTGATTGGCATGAACGTGAGGCTTTTGATATGATGGGAATAAAGTTTGATGGTCACCCTAACATGAAAAGAATACTACTTTCTGATGATTGGGATGGTCATCCGCTCAGAAAAGATTATGACACGCCAGAATATTACAGAGGTATGCCAGTACCTAAGGACAAAACATATTGGGAATAATGTCAAAACAAGATAAAAGTATTATAAAAGCTGAAGAGATGGTTCTTAATATGGGCCCTCAGCACCCAAGTACTCATGGAGTGCTTAGGTTAAAAATTCATACTGATGGTGAAGTTGTTAGTAAGATTGAGCCAATTATGGGATACCTCCACAGATGTTTTGAAAAGCATTGTGAAAATCTATCTTATGAACAAGTAGTACCATTTACAGATAGATGTGATTATTTAGCATCTATGCATATGAATCATGCTTATTCTATGTCTGTTGAAAAAATGTTAGATATAGAATTACCTGAACGCGTTGAATATATAAGAGTTATAGTTGTTGAACTTCAAAGAATTGCTAGTCATTTAGTGGCTTGCGGTGTTTTTGGATTGGATGTTGGCGCAATTACTCCATTTACTTGGGCGTTAAGAGATAGAGAAAGAATTTTAGATTTATTTGAAATGTTATGCGGTGCAAGACTTTTATACAATTACATATGGCCAGGAGGACTGTCACATGATTTACCACCTAACTTCATTCAGTACACGAATGAGTTCTTAGATTATTTTGAGCCGATGCTTAAAGAGTTTGATAATGTTCTTACTGAAAATATGATATTTGTTGAACGAACTGCAGATGTTGGTATTATAACACCTGAAGTGGGAATTAACTTTGGGGTTACAGGACCAACCCTTAGAGGAAGCGGAATATCTCATGATCTTAGAAAAGATGAACCTTATTCAGTTTACGATAAATTTGATTTTGATGTACCAGTTGGTAAGGGTATTATGGGAACTGTAGGTGATTGTTGGGACAGATATTGGGTTAGGTTGCGTGAAATAGAAGAAAGTGTAAAAATTTTAAGACAAGCAATTGCTCAATTACCAGAAGGTGACGTTCATGCTGCAAGGCCTAAAAAGGTCAGACCTGGAAAAGGTGAAGTTTATTCTAGGTATGAATCTGCTAGGGGGGATGTTGGTTTTTACATAATTAGCGACGGTAAAAATATACCATACAGGCTAAAAATGCGATCACCTGCATTTTGCAACCTTTCTGTATTTAGTGAGATTTCAGAAGGATGGATGATGTCAGATGTTATAACAATTTTGGGAAGCCTAGATATAGTTTTAGGAGAAATTGATAGATAATGAAAGTTAAATTAATATGAATTCTATAATTGATAGTCTTTTATCGTTATTATCCTTTACAGGTTTACCATATTATGTTTTAGTTGTGGTTGCAATACTTACAGCAGGAGTGCATGTTTTTTTATTAATGGCAATTTTTGCTACTCTTGCAGTTTATTTTGAGAGAAAAGTTTCTGCATTTATGCAAGATAGATTAGGCCCAATGGAAGTGGGTCTCGTAGGTTTTAAGGGTGGAAAAAAGTTTTGGGGTGGCATTGGTCAAACTATTGCTGATGCGTTGAAGTTGTTGACAAAAGAAGATATTCTTCCAAACGATGCAGATAAAAAACTAATGATTTTAGCTCCATTTATCATTTTTATGGGGGCTCTTCTGACTTTTATAGGTATACCTTTTTCAGAAGGCTTTATAATATCTGATTTTAATATTGGGATATTTTATGTAATAGCAACAAGTTCTATTGGTGTTATAGGAATTATCCTTGCTGGCTGGTCATCAAATAATAAGTGGAGTTTGTATGGAGCGATGAGATCTGCTGCGCAAATAATAAGTTACGAAATACCTTTAGGTTTATCCATATTATTGCCAGTTTTGGTAGTAGGTAGTTTAGAAATGTCTGATATAGTTGCATGGCAATCAGAGCACAGATGGTTTATTTTTCACAGTCCATTTACATTTATTGCATTTTTTATATTTTTTATTTCTGGACTAGCCGAAACCAATAGAACACCATTTGATATACCTGAAGCAGAATCAGAACTTGTAGCTGGGTGGATGACTGAGTATTCAGGTTTCAGATGGGCAATTTTCTTTTTAAGTGAATATGCAAGTATGTTAATAATATGTATACTTACATCAATATTATTTTTAGGCGGCTGGTTATCTCCAATGACAATTTTTAGTATTTTCCCTGATAATTGGCTACTTCTTGATGGGCCTATATGGGGCGTATTTTGGTTATTTTCAAAAGCTTTATTTTTAATTTTTGTAATGATGTGGTTTAGGTGGACCTTCCCAAGATTAAGAGTTGATCAATTGATGCATTTGTGTTGGAAGGTTTTTATACCGTTTGCCTTGGCTAATTTATTTTTTGTAGCAATTTTGGAGTTAATTTTTTTATGAGCGAACAAATAACAGCATACTTTAACAATATCGCAACAGGAGTTAAATCATTTATTACTGGCCTGTCTCTAACTTTTGAGCATTTTAAAAATAAAAAAGAAAATGTAGCTACCTTACAGTATCCTCATGAAAAATTTCCATTACCGGAAAAGAAAATTGGATTTGAACCCTCTGAATATAATGTGATTCGTTCAAGATTACATGTTGATATAGATGATTGTATTTCATGTAGAATGTGTGAAAGAGCATGTCCAGTTGATTGTATAAAAATTGAAGATGTAAAGGCAAAAAAAGGTGTTGAATTTGATTATGGACAGACAAGTAATGATACACAAAAAAAATTATTAGTCACAAGATTTACTATTGATATGACTGAGTGTATGTATTGTAATCTGTGTGTATACCCATGTCCAGAGGAATGTATATACATGGTTGGTGGACCGAACGAGGAAAAGCATGAAATTGACTATGAGTTTAGTCAATACAAAAGAGATGGCCTAATATTTGATTTTGCTAAAGCAGAAACAGAAGATTTAGTCAAAATGGGCGCTGACGATTATCTCAAAAAAATGAAAGAAAAGCAGGAAAATTTAATTAAAGGTGAAAGATTACTTGGTTTAGAAAGTGAAGTTGTTGAGGCACCTCCTGTCGTTGAAACTCCAACAGTGGTAACAGATACACCAGTTGCAGCAGTTCCGATAGCAGGTACAGACAATCTTACGATTAAATGTGTGGATGTAATTGCTGATATAAAATTAAGAGCGGCTGCGAAAAAAGTATTCTTCAAGTCTAAAAAAGCAGGTGAAGATGATATTACTAAGATAGATAAAATAATTGCTGAGTTAAANCCTTTGGATGGTTTTAGCGCTGATANAGAGCAGCAATTAACTGCATTGAAACCTGCTCCAGTTGCAGCTCCAGCAGCGGCAGCCCCACAAGCAGCAGNGGTAGCNCAACCTGCTGAAANTCCTNCTCAANTTGGNTTATTTGATATTAAAATTTTGAATGATATTGATGATATNAAAGCAAGNGCTGCTTTAAAGAAAGTTTATATGGGAGCAAAGAAAGCATCTAAAAATACAAATGATGTGATCCCTGAAATGATTACTGAATTAGATTCAAAAGATCTTTTGTCAGATAAAATTAAAAGCCTTTTAGAAGGAATACTCAAATAATGGGTGAGATTATATTTTTAGGATTAATCTCAGTAATTGCCATTTCTGCAATTTGGGTTGTNGTATCGCCTAATTTAGTTCATTCAGCTGTTTCNTTATTGTTNACNTTNTTTGGNATTGCAGGATTATATGTATTTCTNTANGCNGATTTTATGGCTGCTACNCAAGTAGTTATATATGTTGGTGGAATATTAGTANTNATAATTTTTGGTGTAATGTTAACNAATAAGATTGATAAGCCTGTAATTGAATCAGTTAGTTCTAATAAAATAATTGGTGTACTAATTTCTAGTTTTATTTTTACNATGTTATCAGTTGTTATNATTCAAACAAAATGGCCAATCAATGAAAATTCTTTACCNGGACCTTCAACTGTNGAATTAATTGGTAAGTTAATATTAGGCAAGTACTTATTACCATTTGAACTAGTTTCTATTTTGTTATTAGCATCATTAGTTGGCGCTGCATTNCTGGCAAGAAAAAAGACAATACCAGAAAAGGAAGAACAAGAGGAATCAATTGAAGCAATTAATGACAAAGATGATTTAAATACTAANGAGACATCAACAGATGGAGATGTTAACAACGATATAGAATCAAATGACAAAAATGATTCAGATGAAGAAATAGATAAAGAAGCAGATAAAAAAAAGGATGAGGCAGATGGATAGTCTTCAGATATATTTACTTTTATCAAGTTTATTGTTTTCTNTAGGGATATATGCTGTCATATCTAGACAAAATGCAGTAGCAATACTTATGGGTATCGAACTAATATTAAATTCTGCTAATATAAATTTTATCGCATTTAATAGATTTACTTCNTCTTTGGATAATCTAGATGGTCATATTTTTACTATGTTTATAATTGTTCTTGCGGCTGCTGAAGCGGCAGTTGCGCTTGCTATTATTATAAATTTATTTAAAAATATTGGTAGTGTTAATGTTGATGATGCGAAGGAGTTAAAGGGATAATGGATTTAAATTTATTTTTAACTTTATCGTTTCTATTTATTCCTGTTATTTTATTTTTATACCAGTTATTTTTTGGACATTTATTAAAACATGACACTTGGTATATATCAATATTTGGCATTGGTTTAAATCTAGCTGTTGCTTTAAGTTTTTTCTTTCGAATATTTTTTAATAAGCCTGATGTGGCTATAATACACAAAAGTGCCAATTGGTTGACAACTGGCAACTTTAATTTAGATTTAGGGGTATCAATTGATAATCTAGCCGCTATAATGCTATTGGTGGTTTCGTTAGTATCTTTTTTAGTGCACCTTTATTCAAGTGAATACATGAGAGGAGATGCAAGATTTTCTAGATATTATGCTTATTTAGGATTATTTACTTTTTCTATGAATGGTATTGTTTTGGCTGATAGTATTACCATGATTTATATATTTTGGGAGTTAGTTGGTTTAAGTTCATATTTAATAATTGGTTTTTGGTTTGAAAAAAATTCNGCAGCCTCAGCTAGTAAAAAAGCATTTCTTACAAACAGAGTTGGGGATATTGGTATGTTCATTGGTATTATGATGATTTATTTTGTGGGAGATACTCATTCATTTAATTTATCTGATATTATNGAAAAGGTTAAAACAACTGAAATAGATTCAACATATTTAACAATTGCTGGTATTCTATTATTTATGGGGGCAGTAGGTAAATCAGCACAATTACCACTTCATATTTGGTTGCCAGATGCTATGGCAGGACCAACTCCAGCAAGCGCGATGATTCATGCGGCTACAATGGTTGCAGCGGGTGTATATCTGACTATAAGAATATTTCCAATATTGACATTTGATGCATTNACATACATTGCATTTACAGGTGCGTTAACTGCACTATTTGCAGCAATAATTGCAATAACACAAAATGACATTAAGAAAGTATTAGCATACTCAACTGTTAGTCAACTTGGTTATATGGTAATGGCTTTAGGTGTTGGTGCATATGCAGCAGCTTTTTTTCATTTAGTAACTCATGCTATGTTTAAAGCATGCTTATTTTTAGCGAGTGGTTCAGTCATCCATTCAATGCATCATAGTTTGCATGAACTTCATGATCATGATACTGATCCACAAGATATGAGAAATATGGGTGGTCTAAAAGATAAGATGCCTATNACCTATTTAGGCATGTTAATAACCACACTAGCGATTGCTGGTGTGCCATTTTTTTCTGGTTTTGTATCAAAAGACGCAATATTAGCAGGAGTGTTAGGTCATTATTTTGAATATGGAGGAATAACATTATTTCTACCCATTGCAGGATTTGGCGCAGCAGCAATTACAGCGTTTTATATGTTCAGATTAATTTTTATGACTTTTCATGGCAAGCCTCATAGTGAAGAAATACATAAACATTTGCATGAGTCACCAAAAGTAATGACAATACCTCTTATTGTTCTTTCGTTACTATCTTTGGGAATTTTTTACACTGGTACTATTGATCCNTTGTCAGATGGCTCAAAAGGTTGGTTTAAAAAGGCTATTGGAAAAGGTAAAAATTATGTTATAAAAGTAGAGCACCACGATGATAGTCACAGTCATGATTATAATTCTCATCATTATGAAGATTTTAAAAAAGGAAAAAGTTTTACAAAGCATGCTTATCATAATGCACATGANGCTCACTACACGGCAATGTATTTATCCCTAACAGTTGCATTTTTTGGTATTATTTTATCATCTTTATTTTACNTGTTTAAAAAATTAAATGCAGAAACATTCAAAAAAATATTCAACTTTATCAAACTTTATGATATATCTAAAAATAAATTTTATATAGATGAAATATATTCAAATATTTTATACAAACCATTTATGTTCTGGTCATATATTTGTTCTAAAATAGATTGGGATTACTATGACCAAACATTTATAGATTCTATTGGAAAAATAACTCTTTTGTCATCTGAAAAATCCGTTAAAGTTGACTATGATTGGTTAGACCAGAAAGTGGTTGACGGATTTGGAAAAATAGCCAACTTCACTAGTTTGAAAATGAAAAAACTTCAAGGAGGAGTAGTTCAAGCTTATATACTAGGAGGTCTAGTTGCTATTATTTTAATAACTTTTATTGTACAACAAATATAGGGTACTAAAATATGAATTCATCTATTTTATCATTATTAATTTTCCTTCCAGTTATGGGAGCGACTATCATGCTGTTGGTAGCCTTTTTAGGTCATCAAAAATTAATAAANACAGAAAATAAGAATATTTATAAATATATAGCATTAGTAGTNACTGGAATTCAAATGTTGCTTGCATTTTTTCTGTATGCAAAATTTGATTCAACTATGTCTGTAGTACAATCTCCTTTTACAGTTCAATTAGATTGGATTCCAAGTTTTAATATTCAATATTATATTGGTGTTGATGGGTTGAGTATGCCAATGGTTATTTTGGCTGCAATGCTATCTTTTTTATGTATTATTATTAGTTGGAATGTAGAGAAGCATGTTCTTGGATATTTTTCACTATTTCTATTGTTAGATGCGGGTATGATGGGCGTATTTTTATCCCTAGACTTTTTCTTATTTTATATTTTTTGGGAAGTCATGCTTTTGCCAATGTATTTTTTAATTGGCATGTGGGGTGGTCCACAAAGACATTATGCTGCAATTAAATTTTTCTTGTATACTTTATTTGGTTCTGTATTTATGCTTTTAGGAATGTTAGCATTATATTTTTATGCTCCAGGTGGAAATTCTTTTAACCTTATTCATTTAATAACTCAAGCACCTCAGATTGACGCAACTTTATGGGGTTTTGATATGAGATTTTTAATTTGGATGGGTTTATTTGTTGGTTTTGCAATTAAAGTTCCTGTTTTTCCATTTCATACATGGTTACCATTGGCTCACGTTGAAGCACCAACAGCAATATCTGTAATTCTTGCTGGTGTATTATTNAAAATGGGTACATATGGATTTTTAAGAATCAGTTATCCATTACTGCCAGAAGAAGCGGTTAATTTTTCTTTCATGATGGCTTTATTGGGAGTTATAAATATCTTGTGGGGAGCAATAAATGCNATAGCTCAAATAGATTTAAAGAAAATGGTTGCATATTCNTCTGTNAGTCATATGGGTTATGTATTACTTGGTATGTCAGGCATAGTAGGTACAGAATCAATGGGTGCAGAAGCTGGTATGAATGGCGCAGTAATGCAAATGTTTAATCATGGAACAATAACTGCAATGTTATTTACATTAGTTGGAGTATTATATGACCAGGCTCATCACAGATGGATAGTATATCCTAATGACTACAAAGATCCTGAATTAGCTGGAAAATTGGCTTTCGGTGGTATAGCATCAAAATTACCAATATTTAATGGATTTATTGTTCTAGCATTTTTTGCGGGTCTTGGATTACCCGCGTTATCTGGTTTTATTAGTGAGGCTATGTGTTTCATTGGGGGTTTTGGAAGTTTTAGACTTTTAACAATGATTGGCACATTAGGTATTTTGTTAAACGCTATTTATTTTTTAAGAGCTTATCAACGAATATTTCTTGGTCCATTTAATGAGAAATATTCAGACTTAAAAGATATGAACATGAGGGACTTAAGCATAATTATTCCGTTAGCATTTTTAACGTTACTATTTGGTGTTTATCCTCAACCTTTATTAGAAATAATTAGACATTCAATGAGTAAACTTATACTCTTAGTTCAACCATTCATTTAATAGGATTAAAATGGAATATTTAAGTAATATAAATAGTTTAACTTCATATTTNCCCGAATTAATGATTGTTTTAACGATTCTGTGTGTCTTCATTGCTGAGTCAATATCATCATATAGATCTTCAACTTACATGATATCAATTGCTGGTCTGCTTTTTACTGGCATATTGTTNTTATTTTCACATTCATCCATATCATTATTATTTGAGGGTATGATAATTAATGATTCTCTTTCAATATTTTTTAAATGGTTAATTTTAATATCAACTTTATCTATAGTTTTAATTTCAAAAGAAGATAACTCAGTTGTATCTGAAGTTAAGGGTGAATACTATGCTATGCTTTTAATTATAATGCTTGGCATGTTTGCAATGGTTTCAGCCAAAAATTTATTAATGGTTTATTTGGCAATTGAAATGGTAAGTATACCATCATATATAATAGCAGGAATTTCTAAAAACGATAGAGAATCTAATGAAGCCTCTTTGAAGTATGTAATTTATGGATCATTTGCATCAGGTATAATGTTGTATGGTCTCAGTTATTTATATGGAATAGCTGGAAGTTTAGATATTAATATCGTTGCTGCAAAATTAGGTTCATATGATGCTTCAATTACAGTTTATATGATAATAATATTTGTACTAGTTGGTTTTGGATATAAAATATCCATGGTCCCTTTTCATTACTGGACACCAGACGTTTATCAAGGCGCGCCTATTACTGTAACAGCTTTTCTTTCTGTAGCACCAAAGGCAGCTGGTTTTGCTATACTAATCCGTTTCTTTTATACTTTATTTATTGATAATGTAGATATTNTACAATGGCCTCAACTTATTGCATTTATGTCCGCATTAACAATGACTGTAGGAAATGTATTGGCTTTAAATCAAACCAATATTAAAAGACTCCTTGCATATTCAAGTATATCACACGTAGGTTTTATGTTAGTTGCCTTTTCAATAGTCTCATTAGATTCTGTAGTATCAATTTTATTTTACATGTTTTTTTACCTATTTATGAATCTTAGTGCTTTTTATATGGCAATTTATATGTCCAATAATTACAATGCAGACGAATTAGATGATTGGAATGGTATAGGTCTGAAAGCACCAGTACTATCTTTTTTCATGGTATTATCGTTAGCATCTTTAGCAGGNCTACCNCCAACTTCAGGTTTTATTGCAAAAGTTTATGTTTTAAGAAACTTATTTTCAGATGCTACATTTTTATGGCTTGGTTTGGTTGCAATCATCAATACAGTTATATCACTTTACTACTATTTTAAAATTGTTAGGGCTATGTATTTTATGAAAAATGATGACTTAGTTTATAAAAAGTGTAATCAAGTATTATTTTGGTCAATTATTGTCTTTTCATTACAGAATATAATCTTTTACTTGTATTGGCCAAATCTTATAAAATCATTAAATTATATACTAATAAATACGGGTATGTTTTAATGAAAAAGTATGTTAAAGATTCTTCAGTTATAATGCATGAACTGATATTGCCGAACGATACCAATAACTTGGATACAGTTTTTGGAGGAAAAGTTATGCAATATATGGACTTGTGTGCTGCTATGTCTGCTTATAAATTTGCACGAACGGCTGTAGTTACTGCATCTGTAGACAGATTAGACTTTTTGGCTCCTGCAAGAGTTGGTGATATGTTAATATTAAAATCTTCCGTAAATTATAGTCATAATTCCTCAATGGAAGTTGGTGTTAGAATTGATGCGGAAAATGTAAAGACAGGAAAAAGACATCATACAGCCACTGCTTACTTAACATTTGTATCGCTAGATGAAGAAGGTAATTCTCAAAAAGTTCCAAACATTATACCTGAAAGTGAAGATGAAAAACGAAGATATGGAGAAGGTGAACAAAGACATGCGCAAAGAATTGAAAGGTTAAAAAACAAAAAATAGTTTTTAATGGCAACTTTTAATCTTAAAAAAGGATATGATTTACAGTTAGATGGTAAACCCATAAAAGAAATTGTTGAAATTTCTCCATCTGATATTGTAAAAATTAATCCCCAAGAATACAAATACATTAAACCCAAAGTAAAAGTTAAGGTTGATGATGAAGTGTTAGTTGGGACTTTACTATTTTTTGATAAAAATGATCCAGATATAAAACATGTGTCTCCATGTTCAGGAAAAATTGAAAGTATTGATTATGGTCCCAAAAGAAAAGTTCTAAGTATAAATATACTNAATGATAAAGAATATAGTCAGATTGATTTAATAGAATTAGATAAAAAATTTAGTTTATCTTCAATTAAAAATTTAGGTTTTGAAGCAACAAAAACAATTATTAATGAATCAGGAATGTGGCCACTTATAAGGCAGCGTCCATTTTCTAAAATAGCTAGCACTGAATCTAAACCAAAGTCTATTTTTATATCTATGAACCCTACTGATCCTTTAGCCTTAGATCAGCTTTTTTTATTAAATGAAAGTTCTGTGGGTTTTTTAGAAGGAATAGATGCAATATCAAATCTTACTGATGGAGATTTAAATATAGTTCTAGGTAAAGATCAAAATCCATCAATGCTTGATAGTATAGATAAAGTTAAGATTCATTATTTCAATGGCCCTCATCCATCAGGAAATGTAGGAATTCATATGCATTATTTAGATCCAATTAGTTCAAAAGATGATGTAGTNTGGTATCTTACAATTCAGGATGTATGTAAAATTGGAAAACTTTTTGTAGACGGAAAAATTGAGACAAAAAAAATTATATCTATGGGNGGGCCCGGCTGTGAAAAACCTGGTTATTTAAAAGTGCATGAAGGGACACCTATTTCTCATATTAATGATGAATTGGAACTAACTTTAACAGATAAAAGTACTATTATTTCAGGAAGTGTTTTATCGGGAAATTATATTGAAATAAATCAGTCTATTGGTTTTTATCATGAAATATTAACTATTCTCAAGAATGTTGATGATAGGCATTTTTTAGGATGGTTATTACCTGGATTTGATAAATTTACTTTAACAAATACATTCTTTTCAAAACTTCTTAACAATAATAATTCTATTAATCATAATATGAAAAATGGTAGTAATCGCGCTATAGTGCCTATAGGTATGTGGGAAAAAGTTCTACCTATGGATATTTTACCTAATTTTTTAATTAGAAGTATTTTGGCTGCAGATATTGAAGATATGGAAAAATTAGGTATATATGAATGCTCTGAAGAAGATTTTGCATTATGCAGTTTAATATGTCAATCTAAAGTTGAAGTAAGTCAAATAATTCAAGAAGGATTAGATTTGATGTATGAAGAAGGTTAATTAATGAACTTTTTGAGAAAAATATTAGATAATTTAGAACCTCTGTTTAAAAAAGGCGGTAAGTTAGAAACTTTATATCCACTTTATGAAGCTGGTGATACTTTTTTATATACTCCAAATGAAAAAACTAAAACTGCACCATTTGTAAGAGATCATATAGATTTAAAAAGAACAATGATATTGGTTGTATTGGCATTGTTCCCTTGTCTGATGTTTGGCATATTTAATGTTGGTCATCAATATTATCATTTTGTAGAAACTACTACAGATGCTACAATATTTGATAAAGTATTGATTGGCCTTCAGTCAGTTGTTCCATTATATATTGTTACTTTTACTGCTGGAGGATTAACGGAGGTTATTTTTGCTNTAATCAGGAAGCATGAGGTTAATGAAGGTTTTTTAGTGACNGGTTTTTTAATTCCGTTAGTTATGCCTCCATCTTTACCTTTATGGATGGTTGCAATCTCAACTATATTTGGAGTTGTTATTGGTAAAGAAATATTTGGTGGTACAGGTTATAATATTTTTAATCCAGCATTAGTAGCAAGAGTATTTGCATTTTTTGCTTATCCAACCGCTTTATCTGGTGATACTGTATGGGTTTATAAAATGCCTGAAAGCGATGGTCTTAGCGCAGCTACATCTTTACTTGCATCAGCAAAGGAGTCAGTTTCTAATATAAGTATANCTGATTATGGATTATTTAGTTTTTTAAGTGGATCATTACATAATCAATTTGTTGATATTTCAAATGCACTTGGCTATACTCATGCTGATGTAGATTTAACTTGGACTTCNCTGTTTCTAGGCTTAATACCTGGATCAATAGGTGAAACTTCAACACTTGCAGTCTTATTTGGTGCTGGACTAATTGCCATAACAGGCGTAGGTTCGAAAAAAATAATTTTTGGTACTACTATTGGTATGATTTTAACTTCATTTTTATTATACATGTTTGGAACTTTGATTGGCAGTACTAATCCTATGATGTACTTACCTCCCCAATATCACTTTGTGATGGGCTCATTTGCGTTTGCCATGATTTTTATGGCAACAGAACCTGTGACATCTGCGCATAGTCAAAAAGGAAAATTATATTATGGTTTATTAATTGGATTTATGTGCGTAATAATTAGAGCTATAAACCCTGCCTATCCAGAGGGCATGATGTTAGGGATTTTGTTTGCTAATGCTTTTGCGCCTCTTATAGATTATTATGCTGTACAGTCACACATTCAGAAAAGAAAGAAAAGATATGCTAGATAGAATAAAATCTGTTCAATTTGTGATGGTAGTAGCTTTCATGTCAAGTCTACTATTAGCTTTTATTGCTATGAGCCTTAAACCAAAAATGGATTATAATGTTGTGCTTGACAAGAAAAAAAGTATATTAAGATCTATTGATATTAATGTAGTTGGATTAACTCCAAATGAGTTAGATGAAAAATATAATTTACACATAGAAGAAATAGTTGTTAATAGTTCTGGTTCAATAGTTGATGATATCATGTTATCAGATATAATTTGGGTTGAAGATAAAGGTACTGGTACAACAAATTANATTTATAAAACTACAAATGAAGAACTCGTTAATGAATATTACCCTATTTACAAAACAAGTAATCCTAATGGATACATCATACCAATTTCAGGAAAAGGTTTATGGTCAACCTTAAAAGGTTATTTTGCCGTTGCAGAAGATAAAAATTCAACAATGGGTATTGTTTTTTATGAACATGGTGAGACTCCAGGTTTAGGTGCTGAAGTTGATAAGCCTTGGTTTCANAATCAATTCAAAATTGATAGAGGNAAAAAAATATTTAATGCAAAAAAAGATTTAGTTTCAATAAATGTTAATAAAAAGAAGAATACTGATGGTAAACCGCATGAAGTGGATGGTATAACAGGTGCGACCGTTACTGCAGACGGAGTAACTAAATTTTTAAAGCGTGATTTAAATAGATATAAGAACTTTTTAATTGGNCAAAGATAAATGTTAAGAAATAAGATTTTTACAGATCCATTAATGGATAATAATCCAATCACAAGACAGGTGCTCGGTATATGCTCAGCTTTAGCTGTGACAGTAAAAGTCGAGTTAGCAGTAGTCATGACTTTGGCTTTAACCTTTGTTCTTACAATGTCTAATACTTTGGTTTCAATATTTAGAAAACAAATACCTCACAATGTTAGAATCATTGTTCAATTAACAATAATAGCTTCACTTGTGGTTTTGGCTGATTTAATGTTAAAGGGTTTTATGTATGATGTTAGTAAAGAACTTTCTGTTTTTGTAGCACTAATTATTACAAATTGTATTGTTTTAGGGCGTGCAGATGGTTTTGCGATGAATAANAGTGTTAAAGATGCATTTATAGATGGATTTGCTAACTCATTAGGCTATGGAATTATATTGGTCTTAGTTGCAATATTTAGAGAATTTTTAGGTAGTGGAACGATTTATGGTATTACAATATTCCCAGACTCACTATATGCAAATGGTTATATAGATAATGGATTGATGTTGTTAGCACCAGGAGCTTTCATTGTTTTAGGTTTAATAATATGGGTACAAAGAACAAGTACGGGATTTGTAGAGGAATAAAATGCCAGAAATTTTAGAACATTATTTAAGTTTAGCTGCAAAGGCAATATTTATTGAAAATATTCTTTTAGCCTATTTTTTAGGTATGTGTTCATTTTTAGGTTTATCTAATAAAGTTGAAACAGCTTCAGGAATTGGTAAAGCAGTTATTTTTGTAAACACAATTACTGTTCCATTAAATTGGTTTATAAAAAATTATTTATTAGATCCAGGTGCGCTTTCATGGACTGGTATTAGTGCTTTTGCTAATGTTGATTTAAGATTTTTAACATTCATTGCATTTATTGCGACAATTGCAGCGGCTGTTCAATTAGTGGAAATGGTCATTGATAGATTTAGTCCTTCACTATACAATCAACTTGGTATATTTTTGCCCCTTATAGCAGTAAATTGCGCAATTTTAGGCTCTTCAATATTTATGCAACAAAGAGACTANACATTCGTAGAAGCTCTTGTTTTTGCAAGNAGTTCTGGATTTGGTTTTTATTTGGCGATTTTAACAATGTCTACTATAAGATATAAGTTAAGATATTCTAAAATTCCAAACGGACTAAGAGGTTTAGGTATTACAATGATTTTAACTGGTTTATTAGCTATAGCTTTTTTATCTTTTTCAGGGATTAATTTATAATGATTATTTCAACAACATTAGCAAGCGTATTAGTAATATGCACAATAATTTTATTTTTAGTTAGTTTACTACTGATAGCATCATCGAAGCTTCAACCGCAAGGAGAAGTTAATATTTCTATAAATGATGGTTCTGATTCTATTACAGTTAAACCTGGAACGAACTTGTTATCAGCATTATCAAGCAAAAACATATATCTTCCCTCTGCATGTGGAGGTGGGGGAACTTGCGCTGCATGTAAATGTCAAGTTATCGATGGGGGCGGAGATATATTGGCTACAGAAATGACACATATATCGAGAAAAGCCGCACAAGATAATTGGAGATTAGCTTGTCAGGTAAAAGTTAGAAATGATTTAGATATAAAAGTTAAAGATGAAGTACTCAGTATTAAGAAATGGGAATGTACAGTTAAGTCTAATGATAATGTGGCTACTTTCATAAAAGAGTTAATTGTTGAATTGCCAGAAGGAGAAAATCTTAATTTTCAATCAGGTGGATANATTCAAATTGATATACCTAAATATGAAGTTGATTTTAAAGATTTTGACATTGAAAAGCAATATCATGAAGATTGGGATAAATTTAATATTTGGGATTTCAAACTTAAAAATGACCAAGAAATTTTTAGAGCTTATTCAATGGCGAATCANCCTGCGGAAGGAAATATTGTGATGCTAAACGTTAGAATTGCAACTCCACCACCACCATTATGGAACGAAGTTCCCCCTGGTATTGCATCGTCATATATTTTTAATTTAAAACCCGGAGATAAAGTAACTGTTTCCGGACCTTATGGTGACTTCTTTATTAAAGATACAGAAAGAGAAATGGTATATGTAGGAGGTGGTGCTGGGATGGCTCCATTGAGATCACATATTTTCCATCTTTTTCATACTTTAAAAACTGGCAGAAAAGTCTCTTATTGGTATGGTGCAAGATCAAAAAGAGAAATGTTTTATGATGATCATTTTAAAAAAATTCAAGATAAATTCCCTAATTTNAAATATCATGTTGCATTATCTGATCCTATGCCAGAAGATAATTGGAAAGGTTACACAGGCTTCATTCATCAAGTAGTTCATGACAATTATTTAAAGGATCATGAAGATCCAACAGAAATAGAATATTACATGTGTGGTCCTCCTATGATGAATACGGCTGTAACAAAAATGCTTGAAGATTTGGGTGTTGAAGAAGATATGATTGATTATGATGATTTCGGCGGATAAATTTTAAATGAGAAAAAAGAATTTCTCCTTTTATTTAATCTTTATAATTCTTGCTCTATGGTTTCTTGTTTTTCTGGTTATTCCAAATCGAACTGAAATTTCTATTGATGGACAAACGATGGGTACAACATATGAAGTAAAAATTCATGGTATTTACCCAAAAAAAATTGATTTAATATCCAGTGATATAGATTCAATATTATTAGCAATAAATCAAAGTATGTCCACTTATATCGCTGATAGCGAAATATCATTTGTAAATAATCAATTAACATCCTTTACTCCATTTGAAATGTCAAAAGATTTTAAGTATGTATTAAATAAATCTTTAGAATATTATATCAATACAGAAGGTGCATTTGATGTTACAATAAAACCACTACTTAGATTGTGGGGATTTAGAGGGAGAGAAATCACACAATTACCTAGTAGAAAAAAAGTAAAAGAAGTTTTAAAATATGTTGGAAGTGATAATATAATTTCAAACGGTAATAATTTTATCAAAAAACATTCAAATTTAGAACTTGACTTTGGTGCAATTGCAAAAGGCTATGGAGTTGACAAGATTTCAAATTATTTAGATTCTAAAGGTTATACTAATCACTATGTTGAAATTGGGGGAGAGATAACTTGTAGGGGTAGGGATTGGAACATTCAAATTGCTTACCCAGAGTACTTATCTAATAAAGGATATAAAATTGTAGTGCTAAATGATAAATCAATTGCTACATCAGGCACATACAATCAATTTGTTGAAATTGACCAATATGAATATTCGCACATATTTGATCCAAGGCTAGGTAAACCTTCAAAAAATCAAATCATTTCTGTTTCAGTAATATCTGATAAGTGTATAGATGCAGATGCTTTATCAACATCACTTAAAGTGATAGGTAAAGATAAAGGTCTGGAACTTGTTAATAGATTAAATAATGTGGAGTGTTTGTTTATTTTGAAAGAAGATGGAGTTTTNAAAGATTATTCTAGTAATAATTTTTCAGACTTTTTGATTGATTAATTTTTCACATTCTTTTTTTTCTTCATCTGAGCATAAGCATTCTTTGCTTGAATCAGCACATGAACTTGCAAGTTTTTTATCTAAGAATAAAAAACCACAGCACAGTAAAAAGCTAAAAAAAAGTACAATTAAGATAGTGAGAAAAAATTCCATTATATTTAAATTTAATTATATTAAAACTATGTAAATTTAAGGAATTGNTAGTAAAATGACACACAAAATTATATTAAGTATTTTATTTCTTTTTCCAAAATATTTGTATTCTGGNCAACAAAGTTCTTATGAGTTTAGTTATTTGTATGTGATACCTTTTNTNGGTATTTTATTATCAATTGCTCTTTTTCCTTTAATAAATGANCATTTTTGGCATAATAATTTTGGAAAAATTTCTGCTTTTTGGGCGTTATTATTTTCTATTCCTTTTATGATGAATACAGGAATTAGTTATTCTATGTATTATTTTNCCCATGCAATTTTTTTAGAATACATTCCATTTATAGTTTTATTGCTAGCTCTATTTACTATTTCTGGAGGNATATTAATTAAAGGTGATTTTGTTGGGACTCCAAAATTTAATTTAATTTTACTATTTATTGGAACTTCTTTAGCCTCGTGGATGGGAACTACAGGTGCTGCAATGTTATTAATTAGACCTCTAATTCGCGCCAATAAGTGGAGAGAAGAAAAGACACATATTATCATATTTTTTATTTTTCTTGTTGCAAATATTGGGGGATCTTTGACACCATTAGGTGATCCGCCGTTATTTATTGGCTTTTTGAAAGGTGTAGATTTTTTTTGGACTACGAAATATATGTTAATGCCAATGATATTTGTTTCAATTTTTGTTTTAGTAATTTTTTACTTTGTTGATAATTATTTTTTTAAAAAAGAAACCAATGAAATGCCTGATACCAATAGTTCTAATTTCACTATTGATGGAAAAATAAATTTTATATTTTTATTAGTAGTTATTATTTCTGTTATCTTAAGTGGATTTTATAAAGATAATTTAGGTTACATTTCAATTTTCGATAATAAGATAAGAATTTCTTTTTTATTAAGAGATATGATACTTTTCCTAATGGCTTTCATTAGTTATAAGATAACTCCTTTTGATTTGAGGATAAAAAATGGTTTTACATGGTTTCCTATNCAAGAAGTAGCTAAATTATTTGCAGGNATATTTATTACCGTTATTCCTGCTTTNGCATTATTATCTNAAAGTCAAGAATCNTTTTCATCATTGACAAGTAGTATGTATTTTTGGCTGACTGGAATTTTATCTTCTTTTTTAGATAATGCACCGACATATTTAGTTTTCTTTACTAGCACTGGCCTTTCACCAAATGAGCTTATGTTGAGCGTTGATTTATTACTGGCTATTTCATCTGGTGCTGTTTTTATGGGTGCAATGACTTATATTGGTAACGCTCCAAACTTTATGGTTAGAGCAATAGCAGAAGAAAATGAAGTTAAAATGCCAGGATTTTTTGGTTATATGTTATGGTCTTTTATTATTTTAGTACCAATATTTATTTTGTATACTTATTTATGGTTTTAAATCAAATTTATGTTTAATAATATTAATAATATCATTAATAATTCAAAAAAGATTGTTCTTTCAACGCATGAAAAGCCTGATGCAGATGGATTAGGGTCAGCGATTGCTTTTTATTATTATCTTCAATCAATAAATAAACAAGTAAAGATAATACAGCCTTCTCATTTTCCTAAGGAATGTAAAATAATNGATCCAGAAAATATTGTTGAAACTTATTCTAGTGAAAATAAACAATATGTTGAATCATCAGATTTACTAATATTATTTGATGTCGGACATATTAAAAGATCAAAACAAATATCTGAGATTGCAATAAATNAAAATATTGATATGATATCCATAGATCACCATAAAAATGATAATACAGATTTTTTTAAAGAATTTTATATTGATGTTGAGGCTCCTGCAACTGGTTTTCTTGTTTGGAAATACTTAAAAAGTTTAGATCTCAAAACACCATGGGATATAAAAATTTCAAAGGCTCTTTATGCAGCATTAATGACTGATACTGGTTCNTTTAGATATGATAATACAACTCCAATTGNTCATGATATGGCTTCTGAATTGCTCAGTTACGGAGTAAAACCTTATGAGATTTATGTTGAGTTTTACGAAAAACGAAGTTTAAGTCAGTTAAGATTATTTTCTTATGTTCTTAATAATTTAAAATTTGCACTTTCTAATTCTGTATGCTACTGCATTTTGGAAAAATCTGTATTTGATAAAACTAATTCTAAAGTCAGTGATATTGATGGTTTTACAGAGTTTCTTAGAACTATTAACAANGTAGAAATATCATGCATGATAACAGAACAAGAAGATAATGTTTTTAGAGTTAATTTTAGGTCGAAAGGTAAATTTACAATCAACGATATAGCTTCAAAATTTGGTGGTGGAGGTCACAAATTTGCAGCTGGTTGCAAAATTTCACATTCTAATGTGCTTGAAATAGAGAAAAAATTACTTAATTTATTAAAGGAAAAATTAGGNTAAAATGGCAATTAAGAGCGATAAATGGATTAGAAAGATGTCCTTGAACAACAATATGATTTNACCTTTTGAGGATAAGCAGGTCAGTAAAAGTAAAATTTCATATGGTCTTTCATCTTATGGNTATGATATACGTGTNACTGATGAATATAAAATTTTTACAAACGTAAATAACAGTATAATTGATCCTAAAAAATTTGATGAAAATTCTTTTGTTAACTTTAAAGGTGATGTATGCATAGTTCCAGCTAATAGTTTTGCTTTAGCAAGAAGTATTGAATATTTTAAAATACCTCGTAACGTACTAACAATATGTTTGGGAAAGTCTACATATGCAAGGTGCGGTATCATAGTTAATGTAACTCCNTTTGANCCTGAGTGGGAAGGTCATGTAACTTTGGAGATATCAAACACAACNCCTCTTCCTGCAAAGATTTATTCTAACGAAGGTTTATGTCAGGTTCTATTTTTTGAATCAGATGAAGAATGTGAAGTTTCTTACAAAGATAAAAAAGGTAAATATCAAAAACAAACTGGTATAACCTTACCTAAAATAAAATGAATATAATAGTTGCAAAAAGTGCAGGATATTGCTTTGGAGTTAGAGATGCTGTAAATATGGCTTACGAAACGGCCGAAAAATATGGAAATGTNTACATGCTTGGAGATATTGTCCATAATGAGAGAGTTGTTTCTGATTTAGAAAAAGCAGGCGCAAAAGTTGTTANAAACNTNGATGAGATTCCTAAAGATAGTCCTGTACTATTTAGGGCTCATGGTACTAAAACTGATATTTGGAAAGAGGCTAAGGAAAAAAATTTGAATGTAATAGATGCTACATGTCCACTGGTTCATGAAATACATCATGAAGTTAAAAAACTGGAATCAGAAAATAGGCAAATTATAATTGTTGGAGATCATGGTCATGATGAAGTAGTTGCAATTGCTGATCAAGTGACAAAAAGAAAGCCAATCATANTATCCAGTCCAGAAGAAGCAAGTACTTTAAGAAGGTATAAAAGAGCAGGAGTTGTATCACAATCAACTCAAATGATAGAAAATTTACAAGACATATTTAAAATTTTATTACAAAAAGTCTATGATCTAAGGTTTGTAAACACCATTTGTTTTCCAACTAAAAGAAATCATGAAAGGATAAAAGATTTATCAATTGATTGTGATATAATGATTGTTATTGGATCTTTCACAAGTGCAAACTCAAAAAGGTTAACAGAACTTGCAATACAGAGAAATGATAAATCTTATCANGTTACAGGTAAACAAGACTTAAAAAAAGAGTGGTTTGTNGGTGTTGANACNGTNGGTATTAGTGCTGGAGCATCAACNCCAGATTATTTAATAGAAGAAGTAAAAGAAGAAATAAAGAGATACGAAAGGGAAATGAGTGATGAGTGATTATAGCGTGAAAGTAGGATTAGCTGAAATGCTAAAAGGTGGAGTGATTATGGATGTAACTAATTTTGAACAAGCAAAAATTGCTGAAGATGCAGGTGCTTGTGCCGTTATGGCTTTAGAAAGAATTCCATCTGACATAAGAAAAGATGGTGGCATTGCAAGAATGTCTGATCCTTTGTTAATTAAAGAAATACAAGAATCTGTTTCAATACCAGTAATGGCTAAATGTAGAATTGGACATTTTGCAGAAGCTAATATATTGGAAGCACTAGAAGTAGATTTTATAGATGAAAGTGAAGTTTTGACTCCTGCTGACGAAGAGTTTCACATTGAAAAAAATCCATATAAAGTTCCATTTGTTTGTGGTGCTAGAAATTTAGGAGANGCACTTAGAAGAATAAACGAAGGTGCTGCTATGATAAGAACCAAGGGTGAAGCTGGTTCTGGTAATATTGTAGAAGCTGTAAGACACATGAGAACAATATTATCTGAAATAAAAACTTTAGAAGTTTCTGATGCTACAGCAAAAGAAATGAGAGTACCAATTGAGTTATTAGAACAAGTAAAAAATATTGGAAAATTGCCTGTACCAAATTTTAGTGCTGGAGGTATAGCCACACCCGCTGATGCTGCACTAATGATGCATTTAGGGGCAGATGCTGTATTTGTTGGGTCTGGTATATTTATGTCAGAAAACCCACCTGANAGAGCCAAGGCTGTTGTAAANGCAGTAACTAATTTTGAAGATGCTAATATTTTAGCAGAAGTTTCTGAAGGTTTGAAGGCGGCTATGAAAGGTTTAGATATATCAGAAATACCCGCTGAACAAAGATTTCAAGAAAGAGGTTGGTAATTGAAAATTGGAGTACTGGCTCTTCAAGGTAATTTCGAAAATCATTATAACAAAATCATTGATTTTGGAAAAACTCCAATCTATGTAAAAACAAAAGCAGATTTATTAAAGTGTGACGCTTTGATTATACCGGGAGGCGAATCTACTGTAATGTCAAAAATGCTAGATTATAATAATCTTAGACAGGCATTAATTGATTTAAAGGATAAAATTAATATTATGGGTATTTGTGCTGGAATGATTCTATTATCTTCAACTACAGGGTATGTTAATCTTAAGACTCTTTCAATAATGAATTTTAATGTCAAAAGAAATGGNTTTGGTAGGCAGATTCATTCTTTTAAATCTAACATTAGTTTCTTGCCTAGTAATAATAGTTTCAAAGTTTCTTTTATTAGAGCACCAAAAATAAAAGACTTTTCAACAAATATTAAGTGTATAGCAAATTATGATAAAGAGCCTGTAATGTTAACAGATGGGAAGCACATTGCTTGTTGTTTTCATCCAGAGTTTTCTTCCAACAATGATATATATGAATATTTTACAGATATGGTAGAAAAAAAATAATGTCAATATTAAGTAAAATAAATAATCCTTCAGATATGAAGTCTTTAAACTTAGATGAATTAGAAATATTATGTGATGAGATTGCAGACTTAATAAAGGATACAATAGGAAAGCACGGAGGACACTACTCTTCTCCTTTGGGCGTTATTGAAACAACTGTAGCTTTACATTATGTTTATAATACCCCAGATGATAAATTAATATGGGATGTAGGTCATCAGGCTTACCCTCATAAAATACTTACTGAAAGAAAAAATCAATTTAAAACTATTCGTCAAAAAGATGGTTTAAGTGGTTTTTTAAAAATATCAGAAAGCAAATATGATGCATTTGGAGCAGGNCATTCTAGTACATCCATTTCTGCAGCGTTAGGTTTTGCACATGCAAGAGATAAAGATAAATCTAATAATCAGATTGTTGCAATAATTGGAGATGGTGCAATGACTGGTGGTATGGCTTATGAAGGTATTAATAATTTAGGTTATCACAAAACTCAAATGACAGTTGTATTAAATGATAANAGTTTATCGATTTCTAAAAGTGTTGGTGCTTTATCAAAATATTTAACATTAATAACAACGAATAAGACTTATAATAAAATAAGAAGAAAAATCTGGCAAATATCTGGTATAATCCCATTATTTTCAAGATTTATACGATATTTTATAAAGCAGACTGAAAAAGCAATTAAAGGTTCTCTTACCCCAGGAAGTTTATTTGAGGATTTAGGTCTTAGGTATATAGGTCCAATTGATGGTCACAATTTAAAAGATCTTATAAGAGCATTCAAGTCCGTAAAGGAAATGAATACTCCAGTATTACTGCATGTTTATACAAAAAAGGGAAAACGAATATCTGTTTCAGATTCAGACTCTATTAAGTATTACAGTTTAGCAGGATCTAAAAAGATAAAAAATGATAATTTGCCTGCAGATTATTCAAAAGTTTTTGGTCAATCATTAAAAAAGTTTTCTAAAGATTATAATGACCTGGTTTGTATTACAGCTGCAATGGAATTGGGTACTGGGCTAAATATTTTTTCTTCAAAATATCCTGATAAATATATTGATGTAGGTATTGCTGAAGAGCATGCGGTTACATATGCTGCAGGATTAGCTGCTGCAGGTAAAAAACCTTTAGTTGTTCTATATTCAACATTTTTTCAAAGGGCATATGATCAAGTTTTTCATGATGTTTTACTTCAAAAACTTCCTGTGATTTTTTGTTTAGATAGAGCAGGTCTAGTTGGTCCAGACGGTCCAACACATCACGGAGTATTTGATATTTCATTGATGAATTCTTTGCCTGGTATTGTAGTTGCTGCTCCAAAAGATGGAAATGAATTAGATAATTTGCTATTAACAGCGCTTGAATCTAAAAAATCTTTTTGCATAAGATATCCTAAATCTAATTCAATTAATTATCATCAAACTAATATATCTAAAGTACTGGATATAGGTTCATGGGAAAAATTGGAAAATGGTCAAAAATTTGCTATTTTAGCAACAGGAAGTATGGTGAATGTGGCACATGAAAGTATTTCTGAAATTAAGCAAAAATTTAATTTTACTCCAACTTTGATTAATTGTAGGTTTATAAAACCGTTTGATAAAAAATTATTAGATGAGATTATAAAGACTCACCAAAATATAATTACAATTGAGGAGGGTATTCTTAGTGGAGGCTTTGGATCATCAATTATTAATTACACTAAAAATATGAACATTAATGTTTATAGTATGGGAATAAAAGATGAATATATTGAGCATGGAACTAGGCAGGAATTACTTGATTTAGTAGGATTAAACAAAGATTCTTTGATAAATTTAATTCAAGACATCCAAAATAATAATTCGGGAGGCGATTAAGTTGGATAAGAAAAATATCAAAAAATTAAAAGATTGGCAAGATAAGGTTAAAAATAGTCAAGCACGTAATTATAATTTTGACACTGCTTCAGGAAAACAAAACAATTTACTATACTATCCAAGCGAAATCAGTGATGCATATATAAAAAAATTAGGTTTTCCTGGTCAATACCCATATACTCGTGGTATCCATCCTAACCTTTATCGAGGTAAATTATGGACTATGAGACAATTTGCAGGCTTTGGAAGTCCGCAAGAAACAAACGAAAGATTTAAATTTCTATTAAAAAATGGTCAAACTGGACTTTCTGTTGCATTTGATATGCCAACACTTATGGGTTATGATCCGGATCATGAATTTTCACTTGGTGAAGTAGGTCATTGTGGTGTTTCTATATCCAATCTTGAAGATATGGAAATACTATTTGATGGAATAGATTTATCAAAAGTAAGTGTATCAATGACAATAAATGGTCCAGCAATAATTGTTTTTGCTTTTTATGTAGCGGTAGCCAAAAAGCAAGGTGTTGATATAAGTCAACTTAGAGGCACCTTACAAAATGATATTTTAAAAGAGTATATTGCTCAAAAAGAGTGGATTTTCCCTCCAAAAGAGTCTGTAAGAGTCATTACAGATATGATGTCTTTTTGTAATGATAAGATGCCGAAATACAATACAATATCAATATCTGGATATCATATTAGAGAAGCTGGTTCGACAGCTGCTCAAGAATTAGCGTTCACTCTTGCAAATGGATTTACATATGTTGAACATGCTATGGCTGCAGGTTTAGATGTTGATGAGTTTGCACCTAGGTTGTCTTTTTTCTTTAATTCCCATTTAGATTTCTTTGAAGAAGTTGCTAAATACAGAGCAGCAAGACGAATATGGGCTAAAAGGATGAAAGAAAAATATGGCGCAAAAAAAGAAAAATCACTAATGTTAAGATTTCATACTCAGACTGCAGGTTTTTCTTTAACTGCTCAACAGCCAGAAATAAATATTGCTAGAACATCTTTTCAAGCACTGGCAGCAGTAATGGGTGGTACTCAATCTTTGCACACTAATTCAATGGATGAAACATTAGCTCTTCCATCTGAAAAAGCAGCAGAAATTGCGTTGAGAACTCAACAATTGATTGCATATGAAACAGGAGTTACTAATGTGATTGATCCTCTTGGAGGTTCATGGTATGTTGAAGAACTTACAGATTCTATTGAACAAGATGCTCTTAATTACTTTGAAGAAATTGAAAAAAATGGTGGTGTAATTGAATGTATAGAAACTGGATATCTGCAAAAAGAAATTTCAGATGCTTCATCTGATTATCAAATGAAAGTTGATAGTAAAGATAGAATAATTGTTGGTATGACGGAATTTATTAAGGAAAATGAAGAAATTGAAATACCAATACTCGAAATAAGAAAAGAAGTTGAAGATGAGCAAAATGAAAGATTATCCAAAGTTAAAGATAAAAGAAATAGTAATGATGTAAAAGAAAGTTTATTAAAAATTCAAGATTGTTGCAAAACAAATGAAAATTTGATGCCAGCAATAATTGCTGCTGTAGAGTCTTATGCTACTCTCGGTGAGATTGTTGATTCTATGAAAGATGTATTTGGTGAATGGCAAGAAAAGGTCTTTTTTTAATGAATGATATTCACGAAAAATTTACCATAGGAATTGAAGAAGAGTATATGATTTGCAATCCTAAAAATGGAGATTTGGTAAATAAAGCGTCATTTATCATGAATCATTTTAAAAATATTCTTCCTAAAAGATTTTCTTTTGAACTTATTGAGGCAGAAATTGAATCAAATACATCTGTACATTATGAAATACGAAACGCTATAAAAGAATTGTCATACCTAAGAAATGAATTAAGAGCCCTTGGGAAAAATAATAATTTTTGTATAGGTATTAGCGGTACACATCCAACTGCAAAACCTGAAAATCAAAAATTTATCGAGAACGAATCGTATGATTGGGTCAGTTCTCAATTGGGGTATTATGCTCGAAGAAATATGACTTTTTCAACACATATGCACATAACAATACCTGAGTTTGATAAATCAGTCAATATTATGAATGGTTTAAGGAGATGGATTGCTCCACTATTATCATTATCTGCAAATTCACCTTTTTTTGATGGATATGAAACTAGTATGCGATCATCAAGGACAATGCAATTTGGAGCTTTTCCTAGAACCAATATACCAAGTAGATTTGATTCAATTAATGATTACAAAAAATTAAATGATACCCTAGTCTCAAATGGAGGTATATCTAAAAATAGGCATATATGGTGGAAAATAAGACCACATTTAGAATACAAAACTTTAGAATTTAGAGTATGTGATGCACAAAGGTCATTGGAAAATGTAAGAGTTTTATCATCTCTAACTAGAGCATTAACTTATTCTGCATTTATAGATTTCAAAAAAGGTAAATTAAGCGAAAATTTAACACTTGATTACCTTGATGATGCACTATGGAAAGCTACAAAGTTTAATTTTGATTCTTTAATATATGATGAAGTTTTAGATAAAGTTATTTCAATGAAAGATATGATATTTTTAATGTGTGAATATTGCTATGATGCATTAAAGTTATTTGGTGATGAGGATATTGTAAAAGAAGTTGAAAATATCATCACTAATGGAAATGAATGTGATGATCAAATTGCAATCTATAACAAATTAGGTTTCGAAGGTCTTAATTTATATTTGATTGATAATGTAGAGTTTTAATTAATACAACATAATTATTGTATTATTATTTCTTCTGCACTAAATTAAACCGACTGGTCGGTCTAAAGTCTTTGAATATTTTATTATAAAATGGGGGTATACTTAATGGCACGCAAAATAGTTCACGTTGTTGGAACAGGTACGATAGGAGAACCTTTAATAGGTCTTCTGTGCGATTTTAAAGAAGATTTAGGGATTGATGAAGTAACTTTTCATAAAAATTCACCAATTAAATCTGATTTGGCAAAAGTTAATAACTTGTTAAAAAGAGGTGCTAGATTAACAACTCATCAAGAAAAATTTGAAGGTTTTAATAAATTAGATTTGAAACCTGAATTCAATACTGAAGATGCTATTGATAGAGCTTCTGTAGTGATTGATTGTACTCCAACCGGATATGGTCATCAAAATAAAAATGATTATTACGAAAAATATGCAAGTAATACATTAGGTTTTGTTGCACAAGGTTCTGAATTTGGTTTTGGGAAGATGTATGCCAGAGGAATTAATGATAATACCTTGATTCATGGCGAAGATCAATTCATTCATGTTGTTTCCTGTAACACCCACAATCTTTCCGTAATTACTGATACAATCGCTTTGGCTGATGGGCCAGATAATCTTATTAATGGTAGATTTAATTTAATAAGAAGAGCAAATGATGTTAGTCAGGCTAAAAACTTCATTCCATCTCCCCAAGTTGGAAGTCATAAAGATCCAGTTTATGGCACTCATCATGCTAGAGATGCTGCAAAACTTTTTGAAACTTTAGATTTAAATTTAGACTTATTTTCATCAGCAATGAAAATTAACACTCAATATATGCATATATTATATTTTCATTTAACTGTAAAAAATAATATAACACTTGATGAAGTTATATCTAGATTAGAGTCTAACGACAGAATTGCTATTACTGAAAAAAATAATTCAAATGAAGTATTTTCATTTGGTAGAGATTATGGTCANTATGGAAGAATATTAAATCAAGCTGTGGTTGCTAAATCATCTCTNTCAGTAAGAAATGGGAATGAAATAATGGGGTATTGCTTTACACCNCAAGATGGAAACTCATTACTAAGTTCATTAGCTATAACTGAATGGTTTTTATATCCAAATTCATATGAAGATAAAATACAATGTCTAAAGCCACTATTCTTTGATGAGGTGTAGAAATTAAAGATTATGTTTATCAACAAATATGCAAATTAACAGATAGTAAAAAAATTGATAACCACAGGTTTTTATTTTTGGTTTCTGGTGGAATTGACAGTCAGGTTTTACTAAGTAATTTACTATTAATTAAAAATCAACATAGTTTAAATTTCTNTATGCTCCATGTTAATTACAATCTTCATGAAAGCGCTATGGAAATGCAAGAAATTTGCAGTGAAACCGCAAAAAAAAATAATTTAAAAATCTTTATTAAATCAAAATCATTAGATTCTATTAAATCTAATATTGAATCAATAGCTCGAAAAATAAGATATGATGAAGCTATTAAAATATGCAACCAGCATGGCATTAATTATATTTTAACTGCCCACCATGAGGATGATCAAATTGAAACTATATATATGGCTGAGCAAAATAACGTATCTTGGGTTTCTAAAATTGGTATAAGATCTAAATATATTTTAAAAGATTCAGAAGATAAACAAATAACTATTATTAGACCATTATTAAAAAAGACAAAGAAAGAGATAGTTGATTATTCAAAAAAATATAACATCAAATATATAGATGATCCTTCAAATAAAGATGAGCGTTTTGCTAGAAATAAAGTTAGACTTAAAATAAAGGATCAAGTAAATGACTATGATTTTAGGAGTCATCATTTAAATATTGCACTAACAAACAAATTAAAAATGATAAAAATTTCTAAAAGCATTAATGATAATTATTCAAAAATTATTAAAACGTCAATTTTTGATNANATTTGTATATTGAAAATAAATGAGTTAATGAAACATTCATTTGATTTTGTACATTTATATCTAAAAAAAATATTACTTGATAATTTTGATTTTAACAATAATCTATCAAAAAATAAATGGATGTCTATNTATAATTTTATTAATTCTAAAAATCAAGGCAAGTCTTTTACAGTCAGTAATTATATTGAGATTTCAAAAAATAATCAATACATTTATCTATATAAAAGTGATTCAACAATTCAAAATAATAAAATAAATTCATTAGGAAATCATTATTATAAATTAGGTTGTTTAACAGTTTATAAAGCAACTAAATTTTTAGAATTNAGTAATAAGGAAGGTATTTGTATTCCATCGTATTATCAAAGTAAATTAACAATTGAAAATTGGTCGTATGGTGANAAGTTTGCAATTAAAAATAATAAAAATTCTAAAGTAAGTGATTTATTTATAAATAATAAATTATCATTATTTCATAAAAANAATTATCCAATTATCAAATATAAGGGTAGAATAATTTGGATTCCATACATGTATAGTTCTTTCNTATTAAANAATAAAAGCCCAGTAGAATATTTGGTGTTAATATGGAATATTAAAATATGATTATTTACAATAATAAAATATTTAAAAAAATGATTAGTAATGATAAGATTTTAGATAGAATACATATAATTTCAGAAGAGATAAACAATCATTATAAAGATAAGAGTCTTGTTTTAATTTGTGTACTAAATGGATCATTAATGGTATTTAATGAACTGATTAAACAGTTAACTATTGATTTTGAAATTGACTATATNGAGGTATCTTCTTATGAGGGAGGAACAAAAAGTAAAGGNNAAATTAATNTAATAAAAAANATTCAGTCAGATTTAACAAATAAAAATGTATTGATAGTAGAAGATATTGTGGATTCAGGTAATACCTTAAATTACATTTATAATTTNATAANAAGTAAAAATGCTTCAGATGTAAAAGTTTTTTCGTTACTGTATAAATCAATCAAATATAATTATGATGTAAAAATAGATTGGTTCGGATTTGAAATNAACGATATATTTACGATTGGATATGGTATGGATTATGAATACAAATTTAGAGGCTTAAAAGATATTTATGGTATTTTATAAATAAAATTTAAAAAAAACGTGCAAAACGTGTATTTATTTAATAAATTATAAAAAGATTTTAAAAGAAGTTTTATGAATAACAAAAATAATAATAAAAATAAAAAGATAAAATTTAAACTTGGTAATAATTTAATGGTCTGGGTTATGATAGTAATTGCATCTTTCTATCTAGTTCAGTTACTGCCTAATACACTATCAACAAATGAAGTTAATTATAATCAATATCGCAATTATTTAACNAATGGTGAAATATATCAGATTCAATATGGTCAAGATGATAAAATAGTATTTTGGCTAAAAGGTGATGAAGCTGGATTAAATAAATTTTGGACAGGTTTAGACAAATCTGAAAANGAAGATTGGGTTAAATATAATGTTAACAATATAGAAATTAAACCCCAAGAAGGTCTNGGATTGTTAGATGTTATTTTTAATTTAGCACCCTGGGTTATTATAATTTTATTTTGGTTTTTTATGATGCGAAGAATGCAAGGAGGAGNAGGAGGTCAAGGNGGTATATTTAATTTTGTTAAAAGTAGAGCAAAAATGATAAGTCCCGAAAAATCCAAAACATCATTTAATGATGTTGCTGGCTGTGAGGAGGCAAAAGTTGAGTTACAAGAAATTGTCCAGTTTCTAAAGCATCCCAAAAAATATTTAAATATTGGAGCAAAAATTCCTAGAGGAGCTCTTTTACTTGGTTCTCCTGGCACTGGTAAAACATTACTTGCCAGAGCTGTTTCAGGTGAGGCCAAAGTACCCTTTTTCACAATTAGTGGCGCTGAATTTGTAGAAATGTTTGTAGGTGTAGGTGCTAGCAGAGTTAGAGATTTGTTTGAACAAGCAAAAAAGTTTGCTCCAAGTATAATTTTTGTCGATGAGATTGATGCAGTTGGAAGGCATAGAGGATCAGGAATGGGTGGCGGTCATGATGAAAGAGAGCAAACTCTTAATCAAATTCTAGTAGAAATGGATGGTTTTGATAATAGAGATCACGTTATTTTGCTAGCTGCAACTAATAGGCCTGATGTTCTTGACAAAGCATTATTAAGACCAGGAAGATTTGATAGACAAATTGTAGTTGATTCACCAACTTTGGAAGGAAGAGAAGCGATATTAAAAATTCATACCAGAAAAATTCCCTTAGCAAAAGATGTCAAATTAATTAATATTGCAAAAGGATGTCCAGGTCTTGTAGGNGCAGATTTAGAAAATTTAGTTAATGAGGCTGCANTGCTTGCAGCCAGAAAAAATAAAAAAACTGTTTCAATGCTTGAAATGGAAGAGGCCAAAGATAAAGTNATGATGGGTGTAGAGAGAAAAAGTATGATTCTTACTGATCATGAAAGAAAAATAACAGCTTATCATGAGGCTGGTCATGCATTGATTGCTCATTATACCCAAAACGCTGATCCTGTTCATAAAGTTACAATTATACCGAGAGGTATGGCATTAGGTATTACTGCTCAACTACCTGAGCATGATATTCATAATTATTCTAAATCGTACTTATTAGCAAAAATAGATGTTTTAATGGGTGGAAGATCAGCAGAAAAATTAATCTTCAAAGATACAAGTTCTGGAGCTAGTAATGATATTGAAGTAGCTACAAATATTGCTAGAAGTATGGTTTGCGATTGGGGTATGAGTGATAAAATTGGACCTATAAAATTTGGTCAAAAAGATAGTGAAGTATTTTTAGGTAGGGAATCGTCAAGTTCTAAAAATTATGGTCATGATATTAGTTCAGTTATTGATCAAGAAATAAAGAATTTTGTCTTTAATGCAGAAAAAAATGCTGATGATTTACTCAAAAGTAAAGAAAAAGAACTTCACAATTTAGCCAATGCTTTGCTTGATTACGAAACAATTGATTCATCNCAGCTNCCAAAAGTATTAAATGGTGAAAAATTAGATGTAGAAAATATAACAGAACCTGATTCAGTAGAAGCTCCGAAAAAACGCAAACGTAGAACTGCATCTACNAAAAACTGACAATTAAATCATACAAAAACTATGTACTTCAAAGATTTTTGCATTAAAAAATCCNAAACTCTCATTATGGGCATTTTAAATGTTACCCCAGACTCTTTTTTTGATGGTAATATTCATTATAATAAAAATCTAAATGATATATTTAAAAAACTGAATAAATGTGATATAATTGATATTGGCGCAGAATCTTCAAGGCCGGGTGCTGAGCCTATATCAATAGATGAAGAAAAAAATAGATTATCACAAGTTTTAAAGCATATCAAACATACAGATAAATATATTTCCATTGATACGTACAAGCCAGAAGTTGCTGCATTTTGTTTAAATAATGGATTTAATATGGTTAATGATATCAGCGGAGGAAGAAATATCAAAATGTTAGAAGTCGTATCTGATTTTNATGTTCCATTAGTTTTAATGCATATGAAAGGCAATCCAAAGAATATGCAGAAAGATACTAAATACACAAATATTATTGAAGATATAAAGTCCTATTTTGATAAACAATTAAATCTAGCTGTTAAATACGGAATAAATGTGCGAAATTTAATATTGGATCCAGGTATAGGTTTTGGAAAAAGCATTAAACAAAATGATGAGATAATAAAAAACCTTAAAGAATTCAAATCATTCGATATTCCAATTCTTATTGGTTTATCTAGAAAATCATTTTTAACATATAAAAATAATAAACCAGAAAATAGACTTGAATCTACATTAGCAATAACAGCCTTAGCCATCAACAATGGAGCTGACATAATTAGAGTTCATGATATTGATAAATCAATAGAAGTATTATCTGTAATTGATAGAATATTAAAGAATTAGTATGGAATTTTTACTATATAAAGAAAAATACGACAATCTAAAAAATAGATACGAACAAATTTGTGAGTATTTAAAGATTTCAAAAATTGAAGATGAAATCACATCATTAAAAGATAAAACGCTTANTCAAAGTTTTTGGAGTAATAAAAGTGAAGCATCAATTATATTAAAGCAAATATCTAAGTTGGAATCTCAAATCAATTTCTATAAATCTGTATCAATAAAATATGAAGATTTGTGTTTATCCTATGAATTATGCCAAATGAACCAAATTGTAGAAAATGAATCGATAGATATATTGAATGATTTTTCAAAACTCTTAGATCAATTAGAAATTAAAGAAACTTTAAATCAAAAAGATGATTTTAAAGATGCAATCATTCAAATTCATCCTGGTGCGGGAGGTACAGAATCACAAGATTGGGCAAGTATGCTATATAGAATGTATTCTAAATGGATGGTTAATAATAATTATTCTACAAAATTAGTGGAGCATCAACCTGGTGATGAGACTGGAATTAAAGATGTTGTTATAGAGGTAAAAGGNGAATATGCGTACGGATTTTTAAAATCTGAAATGGGNGTTCATAGGCTTGTAAGGATTTCACCATTTGATAGTAATTCACGAAGACATACATCATTTGCATCTGTATTTGTATATCCTATTTTAGATAATGATATTGATATAAAAATTAATGATAACGAAATTAGAGTAGATACTTACAGAGCTAGTGGTGCAGGGGGGCAACATGTTAATAAGACAGATTCCGCTGTTCGCATAACTCATTTAGATACAGGAATAACNGTACAATGTCAAAATCAAAGAAGTCAACTTAAAAATAAAAATACTGCTTTAAAAATTTTGAAGAGTAAATTATACCAAGTTAAATTAGATGAAATGAATGATAATCTTAATCAAAAAAACAGTATTAAGAAAGATATTGCTTGGGGTAGTCAGATTCGTTCATATATATTTCACCCATACAATCTTGTAAAAGATCATAGGACAAAATATGAAACAAGCAATATAAATAGTGTGATGGATGGTGACATAGATAACTTCATGAAGCATTATTTATTAAATGAAATTGGAGATTAAATTGGATAAAAACGAGCATAAAAGTTTAAATCAAATAATTGACTTTAGAATAGAAAAAATAAAGCAATTACTTAAAGATGGCATTAATCCGTATCCATACAAATTTAAAAAACAATTTGANATAGATTTTGTTATTGAATCAGAAAATGATTTAAATGATAAAGAAATATCTGTAGCAGGAAGAATTGTATCATTAAGAAGTATGGGCAAAGCATGTTTTATGAATGTACAAGATGAAAAGGGTAAGATTCAATTATATATCAAAAATGATATAGTTGGTATAGATAGATATGATTCAATTGTAAGAAAGTTAGATATTGGCGATATAATTGGCATTTCTGGTGCTCTATTTAGAACTAGGACAAATCAACTATCTATAAATGTCTCTTCTTTAGATTTACTATCTAAAAGCATTAGACCCTTACCTAACATGAAAGAGAAGGATGGTCATGTTTATTTTTCTTTTGATGATAAAGAAAATCGTTACAGGTATAGACATCTTGATTTAATTGTCAATCCACATAATAGAAAAATTTTTAGAGATCGTTCAAAAATAATCTTTAAAATAAGGGAAATTTTAAATAAAAAGGGTTTTATTGAAGTTGAGACACCAGTATTGCAAAATTTACACGGTGGAGCCTCAGCTAGACCATTTAAAACACACCATAATGCTTTAGATCAGGATTTTTATTTAAGAATTGCAGAAGAACTCTATTTAAAAAGACTTCTTGTAGGAGGTTTTGAAAAAATTTATGAAATAGGAAAAAATTTTAGAAATGAAGGTATAGATCGAACACACAATCCTGAATTTACTATGTTAGAACTTTATGAGGCGTATTCTGATGTTAGTGATATGATGAATCTGTGCGAAAATTTAATTAAAAANATATGTTCTGAATTAAATATTGATTCAGTTAATTTTATGAATGAAACAATTAAGTTAAGCAACACTTTTAATAAAGTTTCAATGCAAGAATTATTTAAAAATGAATTAAATTGTGACGTTCTATCTTTAGATTCAAAAAATTTATATGATATGTGTATAGAATATAAAGTTGATGTTGATAAGAAAATGACGTANGGACAATTGTTTGACAAATTATTTTCTTCAATTATAGAACCTAAATTAATTCAACCTACTTTTGTTTTTGATTATCCTAAAGCAATTTCACCTCTTGCTAAAGTTCATAGAAATGATGATAGGTTAGCAGAAAGGTTTGANCTATTTATAGCAGGAATGGAATTTGCAAACGCATTTTCTGAATTAAATGATCCAATTGATCAGAAGAAAAGGTTTGAAGATCAATTAGAACTTTTAAAATCTGGAGATGATGAAGCACATCAAATGGATATAGATTTTATTGAATCTATGGAAATAGGAATGCCTCCAACAGGTGGTATTGGAATTGGAATTGATAGATTAGTTATGTTACTATTGGAATCAGAGTCTATTAAGGATGTTATATTATTTCCTTCATTACGTAATAAATAATGAAATTATACCACTTTATTTTTAAGGGATTTAAAAAATTTAAATCAAATAGTGGTTTTTTGTCATTTAATTATTATTTATCAATTTTTTTAATTGCATTTAGTTTGAGTGCTATTATTTTAACCGATTCACTGACAAGCGGTTACAAGACAGAAATTATTAATAGAGTTAAATCTTTAAATCCTGACTATAAAATTACCTCAAATTTATATAATTTTATTTCAAAAGATACTTTTAGAAATTTTAATAATGAAATTGATGAGCCCCATTTAAATCTTATTCCTTATATTGAAAAACCAGGTGTAATTATCAACAAACGTTCTAATAATTATTCATCATNTAGTCAAAGGGAAGAAGTATATATTGTAGGTTTAGATTTTAATTTAATGTACCAAAATCACCCTTTAAGTCAATATTTAAATAAAAGTGATATAATTTTAAATGATAACGAAATTATAATTGGAAAATATTTATCTGAAAAAGTTAAAAAGGATATAAATGATGAAATTATAATTCTTTCTTATGATGAAATTAAAAATTCTTTCATAGCTAATACTTTTATAGTTAAAAATATTTATGATACAGGCACACAAACAGATGAATATTTAGTATACTCAAATATCAATTCAATTAATGATATGAACGACAACTATTATTGTGATGGTATATATGTTTATATTGATAATGGCTATAGTATTGAAAATTTTAAAATAAATAACGATTTTTTTAATAAAGAAAAAATATCTTATAGTAGCCTTATGAAATTTTTAAATAGTTTTGACAAACCAGTAAAATTTTTGATGTGGATTGTTTTATTTTTATCAATATATAGTTTATCAGCATTAATATATAATTTTATCATTGATAAGAGACGTGATTTTAANATATTGCACATACTTGGTTGTTCTCATAAGAAATTGAAAAAAATAATGATATTTTTAACATTTTATATATCACTTATTGGAATATTTTTTGGTTTATTATCATCTATCTTATTTATTTATTTTCAAAATAAATTTGNAATTATATCTTTGCCNTCAAAGAAAATATTTCAAATTTCTATTTTAACTGCNGACTTTAATNTTNTCCATTTTATTTTATATCCAATATTAATTTTGATATTATCAATTTTAGTTACAATTTNTGTTTTTAATAAAAATGTTGGTCTAATTAAAGATGATTAATTTTTTCATTAAATTTTTTATTTATAATGATGATATTAAATTNTTAAAAAGTTCATTTTTATTACCATTTCTTACNACTATGATTGGCTCATTTGTAATATTGCTATCATTTTCTGTNATGGAAGGATTTTCAAAAACANTAANAGAAACTATATATACCTTTGATAAGCAGAATTCCTTAGAAATAAACAAAGAAATAATAAATAATGAAAATTCAAATAATCTTGAAATATTGATTAATTTTTTGAACGATAAAGATTATATTTATAATATATATGAAGAGAGGGTAATGTTTTTTGAAAATCAAAGAATACCCTTTGTTGGAAAAGTATATGGATTATATGATTTTGATAATTTTCTAAAAAATAACTTTTTATCANNNAATCACAAAAATAAAATAACTCCTAAATCTTGTATAATTGGCCATCAACAATTAATTAATGCAAATTTTAATATTAATGACAATATTAATTTTGTTTCATTCAGTGATTTTAATAATATTAGTTCAATACCTAATGTGGAACATAAAATCGTAAATGTTTTAAAAACTAATATACCTCAATATGATAACAGTTTATTTATACCCTATGATTCAATATTGTTTAATAAAAACATACTCTTAAAAATTAATTTAAACAAAAAAATTGAAAATACTGATCTATTAAAAATTCAATCGAAATTTAAAAATGGCATAACATTTTTTGATGATTTGTACATGTTTAACGATTTGTTTGCTGCAATTGAGTTTGAAAAAATCTCTTATATGTTATTTGGATTTTTTATCATTATCATTTCATCAATAATGGTAATGGGATATAATATTTCNTCNATATTGAGACATGCTAAATCTATTGCCTTATTACAAACTCTAGGATTATCTAAAAAAAATATTTCAATGTTATATTTATTATTTTCATCAAGTATAACAATTTGTGGTTTTTGTTTAGCACTTTTTTTAGTTTACTTATTTATATATTTTGATAAATATTTTTTAATTATGGATTATATTTTTGACCCAGAAATTTATTTTAATTTTAATCTAATTATAAATAGTAATATAATTTTATATACTTTTATATTTAATATTATTTCTATGTTGATATCAACTATTTTACCTATGTATAAAATTAGTAAATTAGACATGATTGAAAGTTTAAAAGTAAGGCTGTAAATGCTACTAAAAATTGAAAATTTATATAAAAGTTATCAAGTNAATAATAAAAAAATTCATATACTAAATGATTTGTCTCTNAGTGTCAATGATAATGAAATTNTTTCTATTTTTGGTGCGTCAGGATCTGGAAAGAGTACTCTTTTAAATATAATATCAGGCCTACTTTCATACGATTCAGGAGAAATTTATTTTAATAGAAATATTTTTAATTCATCATTTAATTTTACAAATTATAGAAAAAATGATATTGGCATAGTTTTTCAAGAAGATTTTTTACTTAAAGAATTTAATGTAATTGAAAACATTATGATACCTAATATAATTAAAGGTATTGAAAAAAAGACAGCATATAATAATGCTATGAATTTTTTAGAAAAGTTTAACTTGTCCTCAATCAAGGATCAATACCCTAGCTCTTTATCAGGTGGAGAAAAACAAAGAGTTTCTATCATTAGGTCAGTTATTAATAAGCCTAAATTAATTTTAGCAGACGAACCAACCGGAAGTATTGACGAAGAAAATAAAAATAAAGTTTTTTCTTTATTTNAATCAATTTCTAATGATTTAAATACATCTATATTAATTATGACGCATGACAATAATGTTTCAAATATATCAAATAATATTCTTAATTTGTCAAAAGGTAAATTAAAATAAAATAAAATAAAATATGAATAATAACGAATTTTCAAGTAGTTTACAAAATATACTAAGATCAGCAAAAAAGAAAGCGCTTAGCACTGGAGATAGTTATGTTGACTTATGTCATATGTTGCATGCAATGATTTCTAGTCAAAATTCTAATGTCTACAAAATATTGATTAACATTGGTTGNGATATTGATTCAATGAAAAGAGAATTAAACATTGAGTTTTTTGAGAATAAAAATCCAAACCCTGATTATTCTAAAACTCACATACCCTTATCACAAAATTCAGATTATATTTTAAGACAATCAATTAAAGAAGCTAAAGATTTAGGATATACTAAGGCTGATGATACNCACTTATTTCTTGCAATGATAAAAGAAGGAGATAAAAAGGTTTTAAATTTATTGACATCTTTTTCNATAGATTCTAGTTTAATTGCCTCATTCATTCCAAAAATGANTTCAAAGAAAAAAGNTAAATCTAAATCACTTTATCCAGTTTTAGAATTGTATAGTAGAAATATTACTGAAATGGCTAAAAACAATCTGTTAGATCCTGTTATTGGTAGATTTGATGAAATTGATAGATTAGCACAGATATTATCAAGAAGGAAAAAAAATAATCCAGTTTTGATTGGAGAGCCAGGAGTTGGTAAAACTGCAATTGTTGAAGGATTAGCGTTNAGAATTAATGAAAAAAAAGTACCCAGGACTTTATGGGGCCAACAAGTATTTGCTCTTGATCTTGCTGGTTTAATTGCTGGCACAAAATATAGAGGACAATTCGAAGAGCGTATAAAATCATTAATACTAGAATTAGAGGAAGCTACGGGAGTTATCATTTTCATTGATGAACTTCATACATTAGTTGGTGCTGGTAGTGCTACTGGNTCAATGGATGCAGCAAATTTATTTAAACCTGCTTTAGCTAGAGGAGAAATTCAAATTATTGGTGCAACAACCTTAAACGAATATAGAAAATATATNGAAAAAGATGGTGCGTTAGAAAGAAGGTTTCAAAAAATAACTGTCAATTCACCATCAATTGAAGATACCTGTTTAATTTTAAACGGTATTAAGAATAAATATGAGGACCATCATAAAGTTAAATATAGTGAAGAATCTATAAGCGCATGTGTAACATTGAGTGAAAGATATATNTCAGATAAATTTCTTCCAGATAAAGCAATTGATGTTNTAGATGAGGTTGGNGCNAGAGTAAGTATAACAAATGTCAATACTCCACTAGAGGTAATNAAATTAGAGAAACAAATACAAAACATAANAAAAAAGAAAGAACAAGTAATAGCTACTCANCAATTTGAAAAAGCTGCAGACTTTAGGGACAAGGAAAGAAAACTTTCCAATAAATTAAATAAAATACAAAATCAACACATAAATAATAGTGAAGATAATTATATCACAATTACTGAGGATGATGTTAAAAATGTTGTATCCTCAATGACAGGAATTCCGTTATCCAGAGTAGTTGAATCAGAAACTGAACAACTTTTAAACATGGAAAAAGAGTTAAATTTAAAAGTAAAGGGTCAGTTTGATGCTATAAAAAAACTTTCCGATGCTATTTTAAGAGCAAGGGCAGGATTAAAAAATCCTAAAAAACCGATAGGTTCATTTATGTTTTTAGGTCCAACAGGTGTAGGAAAAACAGAACTTGCAAAGGTATTAGCAAAATATTTATTTACTAACAATGAATCTTTTATCAGAATTGATATGTCAGAATATATGGAACGATACAATGTATCAAGATTACTAGGTGCGCCTCCTGGATATGTTGGCTATGAAGAAGGTGGTCAACTCACTGAAAAAGTACGTAGATACCCATATTCTGTTGTTTTATTCGATGAAATTGAAAAAGGTCATCCTGATGTTTTTAATATTTTATTACAGATTCTAGATGATGGTAGAATTACAGACAGTCTTTCTAGAATAATTGATTTTAGAAATACAATCATTATTATGACATCTAATCTTGGATCCAAAAAGATTAGTTCATCAGATTTTGGCTTTGTTAAGGAAGACTCACAAAGAGAACAAAATGTAATGTCTTATGTAAAAAAATTCTACAAACCAGAGTTCCTCAACAGAATTGATGANATAATTGTTTTTAACTCTTTAGAAAAAGATGATTTGTATCAAATTATTGATTTACAGTTAACTGATTTAAGATCTAATTTAAGAAACAAACAAAATACTTTAACTTTTTACAAAACCGCTAAGGAACTACTTTTAATGGACACTGAACATAGAGAATGGGGCGCTAGGCCATTAAGAAGAAATATTCAAAATTTAATCGAAAATATAATTTCTGAAAGGTTTATATCAGGTAAATTCAAAGATAAACCAGGAAAAATCTTAGTTTCTGCCAAAGATGGTAAATTNCAATTTGCTCAAAAACTCAATAATGGCAGCAAAACCCGCACGAACAGAAAAAAAATAAATACTGTCAAAAAGTCAGTATCAAATTAGCTGGCATTATATTTGCCTAATNTCTTATGTAATTAAATAATTATATAGGAATAATAATAATGGCTAAAATAATCGGTATAGACTTAGGTACAACTAATTCATGTGTTTCAGTAATGGAGGGTGGAAATCCAACTGTCATTCAAAGCGAAGAGGGTAGCAGAACCATTCCATCTGTAGTAGCATTTACTAAAGATGATGATAAAAAAGATATATTAATTGGTCAGGCTGCAAAGAGACAAGCGGTAACAAACCCTGAAAATACTATCTATTCTGCAAAAAGATTAATTGGAAGATTGCATAGCGAAGTTTCAAAAGAATCAAAGGATTTACCATATGAGATAAAAAAGGGTAAAAACAATGAGGTTGTTATTTCGTCACGAGGAAAAGATTATGCTTTACCACAGATTAGTGCAATGATTTTNCAAAAAATTAAAAAAACAGCAGAATCATATTTAGGTGAAGAAGTTAAAGATGCAGTCATAACTGTACCTGCATATTTTAATGATAGCCAAAGACAAGCTACTAAGGATGCTGGTGAAATTGCAGGCTTTAACGTTAAAAGAATAATAAATGAACCTACTGCTGCTGCTTTAGCATATGGTTTAGATAATAAAAAGGATGAAAAAATTGCTGTTTTTGATTTAGGTGGAGGTACATTTGATATTTCTATACTTGAAATTGGTGATGGGGTATTTGAAGTAAAATCAACAAATGGTGATACTGCTCTTGGTGGAGACGATTTTGATCAGGTAATTGTTGATTATCTAATGCAAGAATTTAAAAANGAGCAAGGTATTGATTTAAGTAAAGACGCTATGGCAATTCAAAGACTAAAAGAAGCTGCAGAAAAAGCAAAATGTGAGTTATCCTCNACNAAAGAAACAGAAATTAACTTACCATATTTAACNGCTGATTCATCTGGTCCAAAACATTTTGTAATTCAAATAACNAGAGCCAAGTTCGAACANCTAGTTTCTGNATATATTAAAAAATTGGAAAAACCTTGTAAACAGGCTCTTAAAGATGCGGGTTTATCCCCTAGCGAAATAAATGAAGTTATTCTTGTAGGCGGTTCTACAAGAGTACCAATTGTTCAAGAAACTGTCAAAAATATCTTCAACAAGGAACCTAATAAAGGAGTAAATCCAGATGAAGTTGTTTCCATAGGTGCTGCGATTCAAGGTGGAGTATTATCAGGTGATGTTGAAGATGTCTTGCTTCTTGATGTTACACCGCTTTCTCTTGGTATTGAAACTCTAGGTGGAGTTAGCACAAAACTTATTGAAAGTAATACAACAATTCCATCTAAGAAAAGTCAAATTTTCTCAACTGCTGCTGATAATCAGCCTTCTGTGGAAATACATATCATTCAAGGTGAACGAGAAATGGCTACTGATAACAAAACATTAGGTAGGTTTCATTTAGATGGCATACCACCCGCACCAAGAGGAACTCCTCAAATTGAGGTAACATTTGATATAGATGCAAATGGTATATTAAATGTGTCCGCAAAAGATAAAGCTACCTCTAAAGAGCAATCTATTAGGATAGAAGCCTCAAGTGGTTTGACGGATGACGATATTGAAAAAATGAAAAGAGATGCAGAAGCACATGCTAAAGAAGATAAGGAAAAAAGAGAGGAAATTGATTTAAGAAATAGTGCCGATCAAATAATATATCAAACTGAAAAATCATTAGATGAAGCTGGTGATAAGGTTGATTCTAAATTAAAGGACAAAATTACAAGTTTAGTNGATGATATNAAATCAGCAAAAGAGTCTAATGATATTGGAAAATTAAAAGATTCAATTGATGCATTAAATAAAGAATGGGCAAATTTATCTCAAGAAATGTATTCTCAGNCACCTCCACAAGAGGGTNGTTCTGAAACTGCTTCAGATAAATCTGCTAGTAGCAAAACTAAGGATGATAATGTTGAAGATGCTGATTTTGAAGTAGTTGATGANAAATAACTATTATCTGATTGAANAAAAGGCTATTTTTTAAAATAGCCTTTTTTTTTATAACTAAAATTAATGTTATATTTAGTATATGTTTTTATTAAAAATCTGGATATATTCTTTTCATGTTTAAAGCATTAAAAATTACAACTTCGACTTTATTAGTTTTTTTTGGATTACTTTTATCAAATTATTCACATAATTTGACTGATTCAGGCTTAAATTCAAATGATTATAATAAATACTATGCTGATGCTCAAACTCATGTAGAAAATAATAACATNGAAAAAGCTATAAAGATTTTAAATGTAATTATACAAAAGCAGCGAACTTATCAAAAAGATGATGATTTACTAATTATGAATTCATATTATGATTTAGGTCAAATTTATTTATCAAGATCTCTAAGTTATGAAAAAGCCTCAAACTATTTTGAATACATTTATAATAACATTTTTTCAGGATATGAAACTGAAAATCCGTCGAAGTTAAAAAGTTTATCAGAACTAAAACAAAAATCTTTGTTTATGCTTGGATATATTTATCATAATCACATAGGAAATTTATCAATTGCTGAATATTACTATTCATCTTTTTTAAACAAATACCCATCTCATGAATTAACCTCAAGTGTAGATTATGAGTTAAACTTAATAAGACAAGAAATCAAAAATTTCAAAAAATAAGGAATCAAAATGGCATCAACGTCAGATTTTAAAAACGGATTAATATTAAGGATAAAAGACAGTCTTTGGAAAATTATTGAATTTCAACATGTCAAACCAGGAAAAGGTGCTGCATTTGTTAGAAGTAAATTAAAAAACATAACTACTGGACAGGTGGTTGAAAATACATTTAGATCTGGAGAAAAAGTTGAAGTAGTTAGAGTTGAGTCTCATTCATATAATTATTCTTATTCTGATGGTGATGATTATTATTTTATGGATAATGAAACTTATGAACAAATATCTTTACCAAAAGACTCGCTATCTGACATTACAGATTTTTTAATAGAAAACACTTCAGTCGATATTTTGTTCGATGGTGAAATTCCATTAGAGGTTAGGATACCTCAGCATATGAATTTCAAAGTTATAAAAACTGAACAAGGTGAAAAAGGTAATACTGCAACAGGTGCAACTAAACCTGCTGAACTGGAAACTGGCTTAATTATCCAGGTTCCTTTATTTATAAAAGAAGGTGAAAGTATAAGGATTGATACTAAAGAAAAAAAATACATTGAACGAACTAAATAGTATATGTTAAAAGATAANATAAAAAACTTAATAAAATTAATTGAAAATACTGAAATTGACGAAATTGAGGTATCTTCTTTTTGGGGTGCNCAAAAAGTCAGGTTAAGCAAAAACAGTAAGGTTAATCCTCAAAATATTGTTGTTTCAAATCCTCAAACAGATCAAGTTATAGTTGATCCAATTATTGCTGAAAAAGAAAGCAAAATTTCAGATTCTAAAAATGATAATGAAATAAAAAAAGATAATGAAAAAGTTGAAGATGAGATTCCTATTGTTGAAAATTTAATTGAAGTTAAAGCACCATTGGTTGGAACCTTCTATTCATCTCCCAAACCAGATTCGCCCTCTTTTGTAAATGTTGGAGACAAAATAAATAAAGGGGATACAATNTGTATTATTGAAGCAATGAAAATCTTTAATGAAATTGAGTCTGATACTTCTGGTATTGTTGCTGAAATATGTGTTGAAAATGGAAATCCTGTTGAGTTTGATCAGGTAATTATTAAAGTATCTGCCGACTGATGTTTAATAAAATTTTAATAGCTAATAGAGGAGAGATTGCTTTAAGAATTATAAGAGCATGCCGTGAATTAGGTATTAAAACAGTTGCAGTTTATTCAAAAGCTGATGAACTTTCTTTACACACAAAATTTGCAGATGAGGCCATTTGCATAGGTCCAAATGAAAGTTCAAAAAGTTACTTAAATATTCCTTCTATATTAGCNGCTGTAGAACTTACAGATTCTGATGCAATTCATCCAGGTTATGGATTTTTATCTGAAAGTTCAAAATTTTCAGCTATTTGTANAGATAATAATATCGCTTTCATAGGTTCTGATTCAGANACTATNAATTTAATGGGCAATAAATCCTTGGCTAAGGATACGATGAAGAATGTTGGTGTTCCTATTATTCCAGGTAGTGATGGAAACGTAAATTCTTTTGATGAGGCTAAATTTTTATGTGATAGTATGGGTTATCCTGTAATAATTAAAGCAGCGTCTGGAGGTGGTGGAAAAGGAATGAGATTAGTTAACAATGAATCTGAATTACAAAATGCTTATGAGATGGCAAAGATAGAAGCTGAGGCTGCTTTTAGTGATAGTAATGTCTATGTTGAAAAATTTTTAAAAAATCCAAGACATATTGAGATTCANGTAATTTGTGATAGTTTTGGTAATGTTATTCCACTTGGTGAGAGAGAATGTAGTTTACAAAGGAGACATCAAAAGATTTTAGAGGAATCGCCAAGTTGCATTATGAATCAAAGTTTAAGAAATAAGTTATATGAATCTTCTATAAAGGCATGCAAAGCAGTTAATTATGTTGGTGCTGGAACTATAGAATATTTAGTTGATAATGAAATGAACTATTATTTTATGGAAATGAATACAAGAATTCAAGTTGAGCATCCAGTAACAGAGATGGTATTTGGGCTAGATTTAATTAAAAATCAAATTTTAGCACATGCACAAATACCGTTACCTGATTGGATGAAAAATATTAAAATTAGAGGCCATGCAATAGAGTGTAGAGTAAATGCAGAAGATCCATCAAAATCTTTTATGCCATCGCCTGGATTAATAAGTAGTTTTCATATGCCAGGAGGNAATGGNATAAGAATTGATACTCATGCATATTCTGGATATTTTGTTCCACAATTCTATGATTCNATGATTGCAAAGATTATAGTACATGCTCCAAACAGAAAGGAAGCCATAGATAGGATGAGAGGAGCTTTAGATGAATGTGTTATTGAAGGTATACAAACAACGATACCTTTCTTAAAAGAAATTTTATCTAACCCCAAATTTATTGAGGGTGATATACATACAGGTTTTATTGATAAATTAATGGAATGAGAACAAGGAGAATACGATGAATTTACCAGATAATTTAAAATATACAGATGATCATGAATGGGTTGATATCAAAGATGATATTGCAATCATAGGAATAACTGACTTTGCTCAATCTGAATTGGGTGATATAATTTTTGTTGAGTTTCCAGATACGGGGATATCAATAAATCAAAAAGATACAGTTGGCACTCTTGAGGCAGTTAAAACCGTGGCAGATATTTACTCACCTGTGACTGGAGAAGTTTTAGAAATTAATGATAATTTAGAATCTAATCCAGAATTAATAAATGAGGATCCGTATCAAAATGGATGGATACTTAAGATTAAAATTAAAAATATAAACGAATTAGATGGTTTGTTATCAAATTCAGANTATGAGAAGTTAATAAAATGAGTCANTACATTCCTAAAAATAAAAAAGATGAAAAAGATATTCTTGATAAATTAGATATAGATAGTTTTGAAGATTTAGTATCAATAATTCCTCCAAAATTACGCGTAAAAGATGGAATCTTAGGTTTAGATAGTGGAATTTCTGAATACGAACTTACATCATATATTGAATCCATATCAAAAAATACTGCTTTAAATGATACTCCATGTTTTTCTGGGGGAGGAGTTTATGATCATTTTGTGCCAAAGGTTATAGATTTTATATCATCAAGATCTGAATTTAGCACAGCATATACTCCATACCAACCAGAAGTAAGTCAAGGAACNTTACAATATATTTATGAATTCCAATCAATGATTTGTGAATTGAGCGGAATGGATATTGCTAATGCTTCTCTTTATGACGGTGCATCAGCTATGGCTGAGGCGTGTTCATTATCGATTAGTCATACTCGATGTAGAAGGGTTCTTATATCTGGCATGGTTAATCCTCATTATATTGATGTTGTAAAAACATATTTAAAGTATAGAGATGCAGANATTGAGATACTTCCAGTAAAAGATGGAATTACTGATTTTGATAAGGTTAAATCAATGAATATGGANGATGTGGCATGTATTGTAATNCAATCACCAAATTATTATGGATACATTGAAAGTTGGAATCAATTTTCTACAATAATTGAAGATTCAAAAGCATTATTAGTTGCAGCAAGTGACCCCATATCTCTATCAATACTTGAGTCTCCTGGAGATGCAAATGCGGATATTTATGTTGGAGAAGGTCAATGTTTAGGTAATCATTTATCATATGGAGGACCAAATTTAGGTTTATTTTCAATCAAGGATAAGTTAAAAAGAAAATTACCTGGAAGAGTTGTAGGTATGACTAAAGATATAGATGAAAAAGATGGTTTTGTTCTAACACTTCAAACACGAGAGCAGCACATTAGAAGGTCAAAAGCAACATCAAATATTTGTACNAACCAAGGCCTTTTAGCNCTTAGGGCAGTTGTATATATGTCATTACTTGGAAAAGAAGGGATGCCAAAACTTGCAAAAATATGTTTCAATAAAGCACAGTATGCTGCAGATAGAATTTCTTCCATTAAAGGATTCGAATTATTTTCTCAAAAAAGAAATTTTATTAAAGAATTTACTGTTGAAACAAAATTTGATGCAAAAAAACTGTGTGAGGATGCTGAAAAAAATGGATATTTATTTGATTTGATNGATACAAATTTAGTNAAATTTGCTTTNACAGAGAAAAGGTCAAAAAGTCAAATAGATGAACTAGTAGAATTTTTAAATTCATATAATGGATAATAATATTTTAGATAGTTCTAANTTCAATGTTCTTGCCTTAATTGATCCAGANAAAAAAAATGATTCTATTTTGGATGAGTTACTTGATTCAATTAANGAAAACAATTTTTCAACAATTTTAGTTGGTGGTAGTAGTTTTGTTGATGATAATTTTCATCTCAGGATGAAAAAAATAAAGGATAAGTCNTTAAAGCCTATAATAACATTTCCTGGNTCTTCAAGTCAAATATCAAAGTACGCTGATGCGATTTTATTTACAAGTCTATTGAGTGGCAGAAATCCAAAATTTTTGATAGATGAGCAAGTTAAAGGAGTAAAACTCATAAGAGAGTTTGATTTAAAGGTTTTTTCTGCAGGCTATTTATTAGTTGGTAATAGTATGAATACTTCTGTCGTTACCATTAGTCAGACAGAGCCACTTGATCCAAATGATTATGAAAATATTTTGAATCATTCTTTAGTAGCNCAATTTTTTGGTATGCAATATATCTATCTTGAACATGGAAGCGGAGCAAAATGTCCATTAGACTGTAATTTGATAAAATTTTTAAAACAACATGTTAAAATACCAATTATAGTTGGGGGTGGTATAACACAAAGACAAGAAATTGTAGATTTAAAGAATGCAGGTGCAAATTTTGTTGTCTTAAGTACAATTTTGGAAAAAAACCCTAACTCAGAGTTTATAAATGAACTGCTTCCATAAAAATGAATTCACTTTTAAAGAAATTTATCTTATACATTAATTTTGATTTAAGATTATCTTCCAATACTGTACAATCTTATCAGAGNGATCTTGATAAATATATTGGTTTTATAAACGATAGGTACAATATTAATGATATTAATCTTATCGTTCATACTCATATTAGAAAATATATTGCTCATTTAACTNAAACGGATCATAAACCGTCATCAATTAATAGAAATATATCNAGTATTAAAAAATTTCATTTATATTTATTTGATAATGAATTATCATCAAATAATCCAGCAGATTTAATTGAATCACAAAAAGTTATTAGAGACTTACCNGACACATTATCAATTTATGAAATTGAATCAATTTTAGAAGCCGTTACACTTGCATCATTAAATGGTCCTAGAGATATGGCAATTTTAAGTTTACTTTATTCTTCTGGAATACGTGTGTCAGAATTAATCTCATTAGAATTTTCTAATGTTTTTTTTAATGATGACTATATTAAAATTATGGGTAAGGGTAAAAAAGAAAGATTAGTACCAGTTGGTTTAAGAGCAAAAGACAATTTAGTTTATTACATTAAAAATCATAGAAAAACATCAAAACTAAAATCAAATGCCGGTGTTATATTTTTAAGTTACCGTAATAAACCTTTAACCAGAATGGCAGTATTTAACATTATTAAAAAATATGCCAATATTGCTGGAGTTGAAAAAAATATTTCTCCTCATACTTTTAGGCATAGTTTTGCTACTCATATGCTTGAGGGAGGAGCAGATCTTAGGGTGGTACAAGAAATTTTAGGTCATGAAAATATAAACACAACTGAAATTTATACTCATTTAGATAGGACTTATTTAAAAGAAGTCCATAAATTACATCATCCAAGAGGGTAAAAAAAATGATATTAGGTTTATTGCAAAATGATTTACAAATGGGAGTTATACTAATAATNACTCTNGTTTTTTCTTTATCATTCCATGAATTTGCACANGCATATATGGCGTACAANCTTGGTGATAATACATCTGCATACCAAGGNAGATTAACCTTAAATCCACTAGCTCACCTTGATCCGATAGGTTCATTGATGTTGTTATTTGTAGGTTTTGGATATGCAAAACCTGTACCCGTCAATCCAGTTAATTTATCAAAACCCAGAACTGATATGATGAAAATTGCATTTGCTGGACCTGCATCAAATCTAATTTTATGTTTTTTTACATGTATAATTTTAAGATTTTTAGGTTCAAATATTTTTGAATATATTGGATATACAGCACAANTAAATTCCTTAGGATTAATGTTGTATATTTTTGCGATTATAAACATGACTTTAGCAGTTTTTAATCTNATACCAATTCATCCATTAGATGGAGGNCAAATTTTCGGAGGTTATCTNGATAGGATTAATCCAGAAATTTCTTANAAGCTNAGAACAGAAGGTCCAAAGATNTTATTTGCAATTATTATAATNGGTTATATCACAGGTTTTTCAATAATAGGTATTATAATATCACCATTCCATGGTTTTGTAGCAATCTTAGCAGGANTAAGATGATGTCGTACAGAGATCAATCATTTAGAAAAAAATCTAGTTTAGGAAAGATATTCAAAAACCTTTTCATTTTAACATTTATTATAGTTATGATTTATTATTTAAAAGGATAGATATGAAATTAATTGAATGTGTGCCAAATTTTAGCGAAGGTCAAAATAAAGAGATTATAGATCAAATTGTTATGCAAATAACTTCTGTAAAAGGAGTAAAATTACTTGATGTTGATCCAGGTAAAGATACAAATCGAACTGTTGTAACTTTTGCTGGNCATCCTGATGATGTAATTAATGCTGCTTTCTTGGCNATATCTAAGGCTTCCCAATTAATAGATATGAAACATCATAAAGGAGCTCATGCTAGAATGGGCGCAACAGATGTTTGNCCTTTNATACCTATAAGTGGAGTAACAGAAAAAGAATGTATTGAATATTCACANAAACTTGCTAAAAAAGTAGGTGAAAAACTTAAAATTCCCGTATTTATGTATGAGAANTCAGCAAAAGCAAAAAATCGTCAAAATTTAGCTATTATAAGACAAGGTGAATATGAAGGAATGGGTGAAAAGTTAAAATTAAAAGAATGGACGCCTGATTATGGTCCAAATAAATTAAATGTAAAATCAGGTGTTACGGCTATAGGTGTACGTGAATTTCTTATTGCTTACAATATAAATTTAAATACGAGTGATAAAAAAATAGCATCTGATATTGCGCTTGACATCAGAGAAGCAGGTAGAGCAAAAAGAGATAAAAATGGAAAAATTATAAGAGATAAAAATGGTACTATGATAAAAGTTCCTGGATCACTCAAAAATGTAAANGCAGTTGGATGGTACTTAGAGGAATTTAATGTTGCTCAAGTATCAATGAATTTAATTGATTACAAGTCAACTTCAGTGCATTCAGTTTTTGAGGAGGTAAGAAAACAAGCTCAAAAAAGAGGTTTACGAGTAACTGGAAGTGAGTTANTTGGTTTGATTCCTCTTGATAGTTTAGTTGATGCAGGCAAGTTTTATTTAGATAAGCAAAATAAAAGTGAAGGTGTTTCAGAGCAGCAATTAATTCATATTGCNGTTAAATCTATGGGTTTGGATGAAATGTATGCATTTAATGCAAATGAAAAAGTCATAGATTATATGATTGACGATTCAAAAAAACTCATTAATGAAACTATTTCTGATTTTGCAAATGAATTATCTTCAGAATCACCAGCTCCAGGNGGGGGAAGTGTAAGNGCTCTTGCTGGATCTATGTCTGCTTCATTAAGTTCTATGGTTGCAAACTTAAGTTTTGGTAAGAAAGAATTTATCAATGAAAGAAAAAAGATTAATAAAATTGGTATTAATGCTCAAATATTAAAAAAAGATTTACTTCAATTNATTGATGATGACACNAAAGCATTTNATATGCTTATGTCTGCATTTAGGTTACCCAAAAAAACAGAGCAGGACAATAANTTTAGATCAAAACAAATTTTNAAGATGTCAAAGCATGTAACAGACATACCATTTAAAACGCTTAAAAAATCCAAAGAATTAATGAGTTTATCTAATGAAGCAATTGAAATAGGAAATCATAATTGCATATCAGATGCAGGAGTAGCAGCAGAAATGGCATACTCGTGCGCATATGGAGCCTACTACAATGTTAAAATTAATTTAATCGACCTCAAAGAAGAAAAAAAATATTATAATGAAATAATGAATGAATCTGAGAAAATTATTTCTAATTTAGATAAACAAATCAATCAAATAAGAAATAGAGTCTTGAAAGTATTAAATAATGGCTAAAATATCTATATTACCTGAAAATATAATAAATCAAATAGCTGCTGGTGAGGTAGTTGAAAATCCCTCTTCCATTGTGAAAGAGTTAATAGAAAACTCAATAGATTCAGGCGCATCAAAAATTACTGTCATAATTAAAAAAGGTGGCCATGAACTNATTCACATTATTGACGATGGATGCGGTATGTCAAATAATGATCTAAAGCTAGCTTTCTCAAGACATGCAACCAGTAAATTATCTACAATTGACGATTTATCAAAAATAGCAACTCTTGGTTTTAGAGGTGAGGCTCTACCAAGTATCGCTTCTGTTTCTAGATTACAAATAAAATCTTCTATTGATGATAAAAGTGGTAATATTTTAGAAATTGAGGCTGGGCAAATTAAAAATAATGAAAAAATNGCCTGTAATAAAGGGACTGAAATAAAAGTTAAAAATTTATTTTATAATACACCTGCTCGTAAGAAATTTTTAAAAACTCCNTCACAAGAACTTCGNAAAATTACAAAAATTGTCAAAAGATTTTTATTATCAAATCCTAATATATCATTCAAGTACTTATCTGACGATAAAAATATTTATGATTTCATGGCTACATCACTTGATAAAAGAATAATTCAAACTTTTGGATCAAAATACTCTAATGATATACTTGAAGTTANAAACGAGAAAGATAATTTTAAAATATTTGGTTTTGTTGGTAGNTTAAATTTACTTCAAAGAAGAAGGGGTGGTCAGTACATTTTTTTAAATGGAAGGTATATAGAAGATTTGTCAATTTCTAAATCAATAAGAAACTGCTATGATTCTACAGTTCAAAGAGGAGAATTCCCTTTTTATGTTTTAAATATTAATCTACCTACCAATATGTTTGATATAAATGTTCACCCTACAAAAATAGAAGCTAGATTTGATAAAAAGTTAGAAGTTACTAATTTTGTAACATCAAGTATTAAAATAAAGTTAAGAGAATTGTTTAAAGTATTACCTGATATAGATATCAAATCAAAAACTCATACTTCATCTTCCGAAATAGGTTTAGATCTAGGTTTAGATACGCTTCTAGATATTAAATCAGAAGACAGTATCACAGATAAATTTGATTCTATTTTAGAATCAGATGATACTGATAGTATCGCAGTAAAGAGAGCTGTTCATAGATTAGAGGACTATGAAAATAGTTATAAAAGTTTAATTAAAAAGGATTCGCATGTTTGGCAGATCCATAATAAGTATCTTATAACAGAGATAACATCTGGGATATTAGTAATTGATCAACATGTTGCTCATGAAAGAATTCTGTATGAAAAAGTAAAAAAAGCGTTTGACTCTAAACCTTTACCTTCGCAAGCAACTTTATTTCCAAAAACCATGAAATTTGATCCAGAAGATTATTCAAAATTATTAGATGTTGTACCATTTCTTGAAAAAATAGGATATAAAATGCGAGAATTTGGAAATAATTCTATTATTATAGAAGGTATACCGTCCGAAATAAAATTGGGAAATGAGGAAGAGGTGATTAATGATATTTTAGATAGATACATAGAATATAAAAAATTAAGTTCTAGTTATATTGACTATATTGCCGCTACATATTCCTGCAAAGCATCAATAAAGGCGGGCGACTACTTGGAGATGGATGAAAGAATCAATTTAATTGATAGTCTATTTGCTACAAAAAATCCATATTACTGTCCTCATGGAAGGCCTATATTGGTGTCTATTAAAACTGATGAACTTGACAAAAGATTTGAAAGAAAGTAAATTATNCTGTTTAAATGAATAAAAAATTCAAATACTATATCCTAATCGGATTTTTTTCTATTTTGCCAATTGGTGCTACAATTTGGGTCTTAAAATGGCTTTTAACATTGCTTGTTGGGCCAGCTCAATCTNTAACTAAGGTATTATTGCCTTCAACTTTATTGCAACCTTANGCTAGTTGGGTATTTGGATTTATTTTAACGATTACATTTGTTTTTATCTTTGGGTTTATGGTATCAAGTTTTTTAGGAAAATTATTATTTTCTAAAATAGAAAATCTCATTGGACAAATTCCAATTGCAAACACTTTATATAAAACTATTAAAAGTGTTATTGACTCCATATCAAATTCACAGCATAATGCTTTTCAAAAAGTAGTGATGTTAGAATACCCAAGAAAAGGTATATGGACATTAGCTCTTGTTACAGGTGAATCAGAAAATAATTCTGGCAAGAAGTTTTATCATTTATTTTTACCTACCTCTCCAAATCCTACTTCTGGATATATGCTATATATAGCGGCTGAAGATGTTAAAGAAACTGATATGAGTTCTGAAGAGGCGATAAAGATTATAATTTCTGGAGGGGCTCTTTCCTCTTCTAAAAATAATATNGATTAATACTAACAATAAAAAAAGGGAGTAAGTATGAAAACGATAATAACAACGATATTAATGATATCTGTATCACTTTCTCAAGGTGTTGTATACATGGATTTAGGTTTAGCGCCAGAAGCTGAAGTAGAAGTGATGGGTCTTTCTGCGACAGAAGAACTAGAAACAGGTAGTGTTTCAATTGGTTACTATCATCCAGTCTATCAAGTATCTGATAATATGGGACTTTTTGTGGGTAGTTCTTATGAGGTTATGCCAGCTAAAGATGATGATGATGTAGAGTTTGGTTTTATGGTTCTTTATGGTAGTCTTGGCTATGCAATAAGTGATCAGTTATCTGCATGGGGTTCATTAGGAATGAGTATACCAACAAGTTCTGACTTAACAGATGGTGATGCAGAAAATGGAACGCACATTGGTATGGGCGTTACATATTCAGCGACTGAAAAAATAGGTGTTGCTCTTGGTTATGTGGTAAACTCAACTAGTGTTGATATGGGCGAAGGTCTATCAGCAGATTGGAATTTCTCAAAAATGACTCTTTCTTTAGGTTATAGACTTTAAAAAAAAGATAATAAAAAGACCTCTAAAATTAGAGGTCTTTTTATTTAAAGTAAAACTTTATATAAATATATTAATTAACTTCTTTTTCAAACAATTGTAGTAATTCATCAACCTCTTCAACTGAGTTTGCATACATAAATTTTCTTCTCCATTCAACTGCACCTTTAAATCCTTTTAGATACCAGCTAAAATGTTTCTTAGTTAGATTTAAGCATACGATGCTATTTTTATCCTCTTTTAAAAGCTCATAATGATTTCTACAAACTTCAATTCTCTCTTTTAAGGATGGTTCATATTCTTCAGGTTTGTTATTGATGTGATTTAAGATTGATCTAAATATCCAAGGATTTCCTAATGCTCCTCTTGCTACCATTACTGCATCACATCCAGTTGATTCAAGCATTTTTTTATAATCATCAACATTATTAATATCACCGTTTCCAATAACTGGAATGTTTACCGCTTGTTTTAATTCTTTAATCAACTGCCAATTGGCTTGTCCAGTAAATTTTTGAGATGTTGTACGTGGGTGAAGAGTAATTGCCTTAACACCAATTTTCTCAAGTCTCAAGCCAGCCTCTGTGGATATAATTTTATCTTTATCCCAGCCAGCTCGCATTTTTACAGTGACTGGTGTTTCGTTAACAGACTCAACAACAGCAGCGGTTATTTCGTCCATCAAACATAAATCTTTCATTGCGCCTGATCCTGCACCTGATTTGGTAACTTTTGGAACTGGGCATCCATAATTGATATCTATTATGTCAGGCTTAAACATTTCATTAACCATTTTTGCAGATTTTCCTACCACATCTGGACTATCACCAAATATTTGTATTCCTAACGGTCTTTCATCTTCTGAAAATTTCATCATTTCCAATGTTCTAATATTTTCTCTGATAATACCATTAGCGCTTACAAATTCTGTATATACAACACCAGCACCAAAGTGTTTGCAGATTGTCCTGTAAGGGTGATCTGTAACACCTGCCATGGGTGCTAAAAATAGTGGTGATTTAATTTTTAATTTTCCTATAGTGAACATTTTTCTTTAAAATTATTATGTGGTAAATTATCATAAATAAAAGAAAATTTAAATAGGAGTTTCAATGGAATCTATATTTACGACAATTTTTCCTATGTTTGTTGTTTTTGGTATTTTTTATTTTATCATTATTAGACCACAAAATAAAAAAAGAGATGAATTTCAAAATATGCTTAACAATATGAAAAAAGGTGATAAAGTAGTGACAGCTGGAGGTTTAAGAGGAAATATTAAGGGTTTTCAAGGTGAAAATAATGAAATTATTATTCTAGATTTGGGTGAAGCAAATGTTAATGTTATGAAAAATTATATTGTTGATATAATTAAAAAATGAGATTAGTTTTTTTTGGCAATCCAGATTTTTGTAAGCATCCATTATTAAGTATATATAAATCAGACCACGAACTACTATCTGTAGTAACTAATATTGATAGACAATCAGGAAGAGGTTTAAATATTAGTTCAACATATGTTAAACAAAAAGCATTAGAGTTAAATGTGCCTGTTATAGAAACAGAAGATGTGAATTCAGAAAGTTTATATCAAACTTTAACTGAACTTAATCCGGATATTTTCGTTGTTGTTGCTTTTTCAATTCTACCTGATAGAATTTTAAATATTCCAAAAAAATGTTCAATAAATATTCATCCATCTATGCTTCCTAAGTATAGAGGTTCTAGCCCAATACAATATGCCTTGTTAAATGGCGATAAAAAAACAGGAGTTACAATAATTGATATGAATGAAAATGTTGATTCAGGCAATATTTTAGGGCAGAAAGAAATGGACATTCCTAATGATGCAAATTTTGGATATTTGTACGAAAAATTAGGTATTTTGGGCTCAAAATTACTATTAGAGGTAATTGACAATATTTCTAATGATAGATTGAATGTAAAAAAACAAGATCATGATAAAAAAACATTTGCTCCAAAGATTAAAAAATCACAATATAAAATTAATTTTGATCAAAATGGATTAAATATCTATAATCAAATTAGAGCTTTTGACCCTTACCCAGGAGCATACGGTATTTTAAATGATAAGAGAATTAAATTATTTGGTGTTAAAATATTTTCAGAAAAAGACTATCATGAATACAAAGTTGGTCAACTAATTATTGATGGAAAATTACTTCTCATTTATGTTGGAAAGATAACTTTATCAATCTCAAAAATTCAAGTTGAAGGAAAAAAAAGAGTCGAAGCCTCAGACTATATTAAAGGATTAAATCATAAAGAGACATTAATTGTCAAATAGTAAAACAAAAATACTACTTTTCATCTATGAAGCCTTAAAAGATAATGAAATTAAATCTTTAAGAATTGATCATTTACTGACTTCAAGGTTGACCAAATATGACTTCAGTAATAGTGATTTAAGATTTATTCATAAAATTATCTTTGGAGTCATTCGAAGTAAAAGAAGTATAGATTATCATATTGAAAAAACATATGATGGTAAATATAAAAAATTACTTATAAAATATAAAATTTTACTAAGAATGGGATTTTATCAAATACATTTTATGAACTCTGTACCAGATTATGCTTCTGTGAGTACAATTGTTGATTTAACTAAAAAAATCGATAAACGCAAAGTAAGCCTTATCAATGCAGTTTTGAGGCGTCTTACCAATGTGAACAATATTGATCATCAACAAATTAACGATTTTTCTATTAAGTACAATCATCCAGATTGGATGATTGATAGGTGGGCAAAGCAATTTGATAGAAAAACTTTAGTTAATGTTTTAAACAGTAATAATAGAGAGCCTATTATTTGGTTTAGAGTTAATGTTTTAAAAACATCATATTCACAGATTGAATCGATGCTTAATAAAAAAAATATATTCATTCAAAAGTCTAATTTGATTGATAATTATTTTAAATCTGAATCGTCCCAAAAAGTTTTAAACAGTGGATTAATTAAAAAAGATTTCATATCCGTTCAAAATCCATCAAATGCTCTAGTGGTAAAACTTCTCAACCCAAGCAAAAAAAAGATATTTTTTGATGGATGTTCTGCACCTGGCGGAAAAATGAGATATCTTAATGAATTAACAGGTGGTAAAGAAATTATAAATTCGTATGATAATGATACAAAAAGAATCAAAATTCTTAAAAATTATATATTAAAAAATGATATGACAAACATAAATTGTCAATTAAAAGATTTATCAAAAGATCAAATTGAAAGATTTGATGAAGGTTTAATTGATGTACCTTGTTCTGGAACGGGCGTAATGTCAAAAAGGGTAGATTTGAGGTGGAGAAGAAAAATTTCTCATTTGAATGAAATGGTTAAAATTCAGTCATCTATCATTTCAAATGTATCAAATTATGTTAATGATTATGGAGTTTTAGTTTACAGTACATGCTCAATTGAAGAAGAAGAAAATTGGCAGATTATTGATAATTTTTTAAATTCCAATAATAATTTTGAGTTAGATAATGCTAAAAAATACATTCCTGAAAAATTTGTTGATAAAAATGGTTGCATGTCAATACTTCCTCAATCTGATGGAATGGATGGTATTTTTGCAGCGAGACTAATTAAAAAATGATATATAAACATTTAAAAAATTTAACTGTAATATTTCTAACTTTTATATTTATGTATATACTAGTTGATATGATTTTTTTACCAAATGTATTTTATGTTAATGAAACTACTGTTCCTGATGTAATTAATCAAAATATTTCAACTGGAAAAATAATTATAGAAGATGCAGATTTAGAGTACAGAATTCAGTACATTCCATCCGAAAAAAGTTCATCGATAGGAACAATTATTAATACAATACCAATGTACGGAAAAAGAGTTAAATCAGGTACAATTGTAGATTTAAAAGTTTTAGGTGACAAAGAAACTTTTGTTGTTCCAGATTTAATAAATAAGAGTAAAAATATTTCCATAAATATATTAAAAAGTATGGGTATTAAGCTCGATACTATTTTTTACGATTATTGGGATTTTATATGCACAGATTTAACAAGTATTAATGAAAACATAGATTATGAAAAAATGTATGTTGAATGCAATAAACCAAAACATAATATTGTTTGGAATCAATATCCTAAAAGTGGTGAAAATGTTTATAAAGAAAAAGCTATAACACTTTATGTTAGCAATGGATCATTTGCACCTGAATTTTATTCAATACCAACTTTAATTGATTTAGATTTAGAAGAAGCAATTAAAAAAATCAAAAAAGCAGGATTACTATTGGGTGAAATTGAATATGTAAATTCAGATTTAAATATATCAAGTAATAAAGTAATAGATCAATTTCCATATGGTGAGTGTAGAATTACTGATAAAATCAATTTAATAGTAAAAAAATAGGAGAAGTATGAACAGAATAATATCACCTTCTTTATTATCAGCAGATTTTTCAATATTAAAAGATCAAATTGAAATAGTTAAAAATGCTGGTGCACAAAGATTACATATTGATTGTATGGATGGTCATTTCGTTCCAAATTTTACTTTTGGACCTTTCATCCTAAAGGCTATTAGAAAGTTAACGGATTTACATCTTGAAACTCATCTAATGATAGATAATCCTTCAAATTATTTTGATGATTTTATTAGTGCAGGTGCTGATACATTAATATTTCATTACGAAGCAAGCAATGATATAAGAAAGGATTTAGAGTACATCAAATCAAAAAATATAAAATGTGGTCTAGCATTAAAACCAGAAACAGATTATAAAGTATTAATTGACTATATTGATGTTCTCGATTATGTGTTAGTTATGTCTGTCTCTCCTGGTTTTGGAGGCCAAGGTTTTATTGAAGATACACTTATAAAAATGGAACAAATTTGTAAACTATGTTTAGAAAATAAACGCAGAGATGATATTACAATAGGTGTCGATGGCGGAGTTAATCTTTCGACAATTAAAAGAGTATATGATACTGGTGTCGATGTCACAGTTGTTGGTTCAGGTCTGTATAAAGCAGAAAATATTGTAGAAAGGTTTAACGAGTTACAAATCTGTGAGTAATTTTAATTACAAAAACGAAATATTAAGAAAACTAATTCATTTATTTGATTCTGTAATACCTTTATCATTATTTTATATTTCAAGAGAAAATCTACTATTTATACTTACACCCNTTACTATAATTTTTATAATCCTAGATTTTTCTCGACATCACATAACTTTTTTAGGTAAAATATATTCTACTTTCTTTAATATTGTTACACGAGAAATTGAACAAAAAAGAAACAATGTGACTGGAGCATCGTACTATTTACTTGGTTGTTTAATAGTAGTTTATTTTTTTAATGATATTAATATAATTATATCTTCTTTATTAATAATGAGTATATCNGATTCATTTGCTGCTCTTGTTGGTGTAAAATATGGAAAAACAAAAATTTATGGTAAAAAATCATTAGAAGGATCATTTTCATTTTTTATATCAACAATCATCATATTATATATGTTTATGAACAATCTTAGTACAATTGAATATATTTATATAAGTTTATTAATAACATTAGTTGAACTTTTTTCTTTTCATAGAATAAATGATAATTTAACAATACCAGTTTTTGCAGCCTTAGTATTGAATTATATTGTATGAATTTTTTAAATACAATACCTTTAACATTTTGGTTACTAACTTTAATTCCTTTAGCAATTTTTCTATTAAATAGAAGGCAGAAGCAGATTGTAAAATTTAGTTCAGTCAAGTTTTTGCTAAATCTAAAAACAAATGAAATAAATAGAATTAAATTGATAAATATCATTCTACTGATATTAAGAACACTAATCATCCTATTAATATTAATTATAATAATGAGGCCTTATTTAAAAGATATTTTACTTCCTGAAAATTTTTCAGATAAAAAAATTCATAATTATATATTAGTTGATGATACATTTTATAATAAATATGGATATTATAAAAATGAGTTAAGGAAGAGNTATATTAATCAAATAATTTCTAAAATTAATAACCAATTTTCTGAAAATACTAAACTTACCATATTTTCAATTAAAAAGGGTCTCATATACGATGGTTTTAATAAAAGTGAAGTTATTTACACAGATTTAGATAAACAAATTTATAATTACAATAAAAATATAAATTCTTTAAATCTAAACATGAAAAATGTAAACAATCTTCACTTGATAAGTAATTCTAACAAAAATTATGTTAATTTTATTAAAGATTCAATTATGTCAAATTATGAAAATTTTTATAATATTTATTTTTACAATTTACCTCATGTTGATAAAAACTTATTTATTTCAAATGTAAGATTATTAGATAAACGTGAAAATTTATATAAATATCATTATCAAATTGGAAATGTAGGGATTGAAGACGAAGAATTTAATCTATCAATATATAAAAACGAGTATGAATATGATACATCATTAAAAATTTCACAAAAAATACCTATTTTCACAAAAAAAATAAGTGTTCAAAAAAATAAGATAATTACTGATACTTTAGATTTGAAATTATCTAGAGAGCATCTTTCAGAAATATTTTTTAATCTTGAAAATACTAATCAAAGCGATATTGCAGATAATTTTAAAGAGGACAATTATTTTTCTTTTATAAATAATAAACTTCAAAATCTAAATATATCAGTCATTTATAGCAACGAAGACGAAAAAAAATATATTAAAACAATACTTAACTCGTTTAAGGTTTTAACAAATGATATAGATACAAATTTTTTTAGTATTAATTATGTCAATGAATATCAATTAAATCAATATTCAGAAAAAATATTAAACTCAGATATATACATATATTTAGGCTACCAACCATATTTAGATAATTTCTCAAAAATAAGAAACTTTTCAAAAGATAAAAAAATTCATACATTGATTTTTCCTTCTATTGATGACAAGATACAAGACAGTTTCAATATACCACTAACAGATTCATATGCTGTTAATTTAAATAGAATTATTTATGATGATATTAATTATGATACTATCTACTATAATAATCAAAAATATGCATATTTAGAATCATTCAATATCAATAAAATGAAATTAAATCATTATTTTGATTATGATTATGATGAGTTTTCAAATTTTGGAACCACGGTCAATAATTCAATATGGTCAACATTTCTTTTTGAAAATTCTAAAATAGATTTATTTGGTTTTATGCCAGATAAAGGTAACAATTTTTTTAACTATGAATCCTTAATAGCAGCACCATTGATGTATGACATTATTTTAGATGATAAATTTGATTTAAATAAAAATAATTTAACAATTAATGATCAAATAAAAATATCAGACAATGTAAATAAATATAGATTAGTCGACGCATTAAATGATTCAATAATATTTGTTAGTAAATATACTCCTTTAGTAGAAAAAACAAACACACGACTATTATTTGAAAATGATTCTTTGATAGATTTATATTCATTTAATGCTCCAACTGAAGATATTTACAACTTTTATGATCAAAACTTTATTAAGCAAAATATAACAACAAAAATTATAGAATTTTCAGATTTTAGTAATTATAATACAAATTGGCTATTTTCATTATCTATTGATGAAATTACTAAGTATTTCATTTACCTTCTTTTAATTATTATGATTTTAGAAATGATTATTTCAAATGTCAAAACAAACATTAAAAACAACAGATACTAAACCAAAAAAAGCAATGCTTGTTGGAGTATTTACCAATACGTCAACGCTTGATCAAGAAAATCAAATAAATGAATTAGAAGGTCTTGCCTTAACCTTGGGTGTTAATATTGTAGATAAAATTATTCAACATAAAAAAAGAGTTGACGTTAAATATTTCATTGGTAAAGGAAAATTAAAGAGTATTTACGAATCAGCAATAGAAAATAAATGTACATATATAATTTTTAATAATGATATTTCTCCTAGCCAAATTAAAAATATTCAGAACTTTTTTAAAAAAGATTTAATTGTTATAGATAGAACAGGAGTTATACTTGATATTTTTAATAAACATGCCCAAACAAAAGAGGCAAAAACACAAGTGAAACTTGCTCAACTAGAATATTTTTTACCCAGATTAACTAGACAATGGACGCATTTGGAAAGGCAAATGGGGGGTGTTGGTACTAGAGGTGGTCCTGGTGAAACTCAAATAGAAATTGATAGAAGATTAATAAGAAATCAAATCATAAAACTAAAAAAAGATTTGAATAAAATTGAAAAAAGTAGATTAAATCAAAATAAAAATAGAAAAAATATTTTTAAGGTATCATTAGTTGGCTATACTAATGCAGGCAAATCAAGTATAATGAATAGTATTGCATTTTCAGACAATTATGTTAAAGATGAACTATTTGCAACTCTGGATACAAGTACAAAAAAAATAACTATTGATAAAAATAATTCATTTTTACTAAGCGATACAGTTGGATTTATAAGAAACCTTCCAGATAATTTAGTAGCATCGTTTAGGTCAACTCTTGGAGAAATTGAACATAGTAACCTTTTGCTAAAAGTAGTGGATGTAACTTCAAATGAACTTGAAATCCATATTAATACTATTGATTCTGTTTTAAATCATTTAAAAATTGATAATAAAGATTTTTTAATAGTTTTTAATAAAGTTGATAAATTAAAAGATGAGATTATTATTGAAAAACTAAAAAAAACATATGATAATTCAATTTTTGTTTCTGCAAAATCTAAATTAAATATTGATTCTTTGATAGATAAAGTTGAAACTAAAATAAAAGAAGAAAATATACAAATCAATATAAGTGTTGCATATGATCAGGGAAAAATTATAAATGATATTTATAATAATTGTAGCATAATACGTAAAGAAGAAAAAAATGAATCAATTAATTTCTTAGTTAATGGAAATAAGAAAAAAATTAATAAAATTTTGAGCCAAATAAAAAAGTGAGTATGGATTATCAGATTACCTTTGATTTTGAAGGTACGGATTCTCTCTATAAATCGCAAGTTTCCTTGATCTATTAAGAAAGGCCTACTTTTGAAAAATAGAAGTAAAATCCTATTATATAAGTTGAAAGTTCTGATAAATTCAACATACTCACTTAATATAAATTAGTAAAATTAATTTTGTTTTAATAATAAAATACTTTTTTTTATTAAAAAATTTATAAATTAACACGCTTTTTTGAAAATAGATTTAATTGCCCTTGTAGTTCAAATGGATAGAACAATTGCCTCCTAAGCAATGGATCCCTGTTCGATTCGGGGCGAGGGTACGTTTTAAATAGGAGATTTATGAAAAAAGAAGAATTAAAAAAAGACCCTGTAGCTGAAAAATTAATATCAGCTGTAGAATATACTAGAAATAATATTACTAAAATCATTGGTATTGTAATAGTTATTTTAATATTAGTTACAAGTTTTGGTTATTATCAAAATTCAAAAAGTGAATTAAATTTTGAATCAAAACTAGCTGTTGATGAAATTATGCTTCAATTGGTAAATGAAGGATTGAACAATCCTGACTATTTTAATGAAACTCTAAATACTCAGATTGATTCAATTTATCAGAAATATCCAAATTCGAAACATATAAACTATTTGGCTTTTATTGTACATGCGCAATCATCTGATTCTCTTAAAATTAATATTATTGATAAAATCAATATCGCCAAAAATAAAATTGAAAATAGTTGGTTCAAAAGTCAGGCAAACTTTGTTGCAGGAGATTATTATGCTGATAATAATGAATACGATGAGGCTATAAAAAATTATAAAGAAGCCATCAAACATGCTGACTCAAATGCTCAAATGGCTTATGGTTCATACAAAGTAGCAAACATATATTTCGAGATAAACGAATATAAAAATGCTTACAAATATCATGAAGAAGCTAAAATGTTGTTTGATCTATCTAAAGAAAATCCGTCCCTATCAAGAAATCAACAGTTTTCTAGTTGGGTAGAGAGAAATACTATTGCAATGGCAAAGGTTGAAAATCTTTTGAAAAAATAAATTGAATTTATAATACATTTAGTTATAATTTTTGCAGTTAGAAAGAGGGCGGTTGAACCCTCTTTCTTTTTATATGGATAAATTTTTAATGAAAGGGATTAAAATTGATTAATAAAGATATTATAGAGGCTTTTAAGATTATAGCAAAAGATAAAGATATTGAAACTGTTAATTTAAGCTATATCATTGAAGAATTATTTGTTAACCTGATGCATAAAAAATATGGTGAGGAAAATGATAATTTTAGTTGCATTGTGAATATGGATAAGGGTGAAATAGAAATATATCAGGAAAAAATTATTGTTGAAAAAGTTTCTGACTCCGTTCATGAGATATCAATCGCAGATGCCCATAAAACAGAGCCAGATTTAGAAATTGGTGACCCATTCATAGAGATTATCAATCCAGAATCATTTGGAAGAAGACTAATTTTTCATGCTAAACAGTTTTTAGCTCAAAAAATTAAAAATATTGAAAAAGAATCAATTCTTCAACAATTTAACTCAAAAGCAAATGAGGTCATTATCGGTAATGTACATCAAATACAAAAAGATAGAATTTTTGTCATACATGAAAATACCGAAATGGTATTACCAAGAGATCAGCAAATGCCTACAGATAGATACAGAAGAGGCGAAATTATAAGAGCAATAATTTCTGATATTTCATCAACGGCAAAGGGTCCAGAGATAAGACTTTCAAGAACTAGTGATAAATTTTTAGAAAGACTTTTTGAAATTGAAGTTCCTGAAATTGAGGATGGTATAATCGAAATTAAAGCAATTGCAAGAGCTGCAGGAGACAGAAGTAAAGTTGTTGTTCANTCATCTGATAGAAGAATAGATGCAGTTGGTGCATGTGTTGGGATGAGAGGAAGCAGAATACAGTCAATAGTTAGAGAGTTAAATGGTGAAAAAATTGATATTATTAATTGGAGCGATCGTCCAGAAGTATTAATCTCTAGAGCTATTGCTCCTGCAAAACCATATAATCTTTATATGGATGAAGAAAAACCATATGCTGTAGCAGTTTTTGAAGATGATGATCTAGCTGTTGCAATTGGACGTAATGGACACAATATTAAATTAGCTTCAAAAGTCACAGGTTATACAATTGATTCTATAAAAAAATCAGATCATGAAGGAACATCAGATGTTAATACAGAATTTGATACTGAATCAAATTTAAGTGAAATTGAAGGTATTACATCAACTCAAGCAAAGAATTTTGCTGAAAATGGAATAATTACAGTTACTGATTTTATGGAAAGTACAGAAGAAGTTTTATTGCAAACAAAGGGCGTAGGTGCTAAAAGTTTAGAAAAAATTTCATCTTTAATACAAACAATCAAGAAAGATAATTAAAACATATGGCTAAAGTAAAAAGAATATTTGACATTGCTAAAGAGCTAAACATTTCACATCTAGAAATTATTGAATTTCTAAAAACTATTGATGAAAATACGAATTTTACAATTATGACATCAATATCCAATGAAATATATGCTCAAATATTAGATAATTTTTATCAAGATGCTAGTGCAGTTGATAGATTAAGAAAGGAAAAAGCAAGACTTAATGTAATACATCCTAACCAAGATTTGATAGATGTTAAAAATAAAGAAGAAAAAAGCGCTCAACCAAATGATCAAAAAGATAAAGTTGTAATTGAAGAAAGCAAACCAAAAGAAAAAACCAAAAAATTAGATACGGCACCTAAATTAAAAATTATAAAACGAGCATCTGAATCAGAAAGTAACGATTTAATTAAAAATCAGTCAGAGCAAAAAGCAAAAAAAACTAAGTTAGATAAAAAAGAAAAAAAACAAACAATTGAAGAAATAAAACCCAAACTTAAATTAAAGAAAATTGATATATCTTCAATTGCAGATAAAATTAACACCACAAAGAAAAAACAAGAAAATGATTCAGTTAAGACCTCTGTCTCTCAATTAACGAAAAAAGTCTCAAAGAGAAAAAAAGTAAAAAAAGAAGAAGAAATAATTGAGGAGGTTGAATCAAAAAAAATTATCAATATTGTTGAATTTTCTACAGTTGACGAGTTTGCGCAATCTATGGATGTTCCTGTGCAAGAAGTAATAATGACCTGTATGAACCTTGGTTTGATGGTAACCATCAACCAAAGATTAGATATGGAAACTATGATTATGGTGGCAGATGAATTTGAAATAGAAATTCATGAAGAAAAAGTTGAAGAATCCAATTCAGAAATCGAAATTAATGATACTGATGATAGTGATCATGAAAATTCTAAACCAAGACCCCCAATTGTTACCGTTATGGGGCATGTTGACCATGGAAAAACATCCGTCTTAGATTACATTAGAAATGAAAATGTTGTTGCAGGCGAATCTGGAGGTATAACACAGCATGTAGGGGCATATGAAGTTCAATTAGACTCAGGTAAAAAAATTACATTTTTAGATACTCCTGGTCATGAAGCATTTACAGCAATGAGAGCAAGAGGTGCTCAAATAACTGATTTAGTAGTTATTGTTGTAGCAGCTGACGAGACAAAAATTATGCCTCAAACTATTGAAGCTTTCGATCATGCGCAAGCAGCAAATGTTCCTATTATTATTGCCATAAATAAAATTGATAGACCTTCTGCTGACGTTAATTTGATTAAGCAAAAATTATCAGAAAAAAATATTTTAGTTGAGGAGTGGGGAGGAAAGTTCCAATCTGCTGAAATTTCAGCAAAAGTAGGTACAGGTATGGATGATTTATTGGAAAAAATAACATTAGAAGCAGAATTATTAGACCTGAAAGCAAGGCAAGATGTATCTGCAAGGGGAACTATAGTTGAAGCACGGTTGGATAAAGGTCTTGGTTCAATAGCGACTGTTTTAATCAAAAAAGGTACTCTTAATGTGGGAGATATTTTTCTTTGCGGATCTCAAGCATCAAAAGTTAGAGCATTGCTTAATGAAAGAAATGTAAGAATTAATCAAGCATTACCATCAGATCCAGTTCAGATACTAGGATTTGTAGATGTTCCAAACTCTGGAGAAGAATTCATAGTAATGAAAGATGAAAGAGAAGCTAAAAATATTGCTCAAAAACGTGCTCAGTTGAAACGGGAAGCTGAACAGAGAAGATTTAGAAAAATTACTCTTGATCAAATTGGAAAAGAAATATCTCTAGGAAAAGTCAAAGAACTTAATATTATAATTAAAGGTGATGTAGATGGCTCTATTGAAGCATTGAGTGATTCCTTGATGTCTTTATCAACAGATGAAGTTCAAGTAAAAATTGTTCACAGATCAACAGGAAATATCAACGATAATGATGTAACCTTAGCTTCAGCATCACAGGCTGTTATAATTGCATTTAATGTGAAAGTATCTCCTGAGGCAAAATTAAAGGCACGGGAACTAGAGGTTGATATAAGAAATTATTCCATCATTTATGAAGCAATTGAGGAAGTTAAATTAGCACTTGAGGGATTATTAGAACCCGAAAAAGTGGAAGAAGTAACTGGCATAGCGCATGTATTACAGCAATTTAAAATACCTAAATTAGGTGTTATTGCAGGTTCTTCAGTAAAATCAGGAAAAGTTGTTAGAAACTCAATGTTAAGAGTCAAGCGTGAAGATGAACTTATTCATGAAGGAGTATTAACATCTCTGAAGCGTTTTAAGGATGACGTTAATGAAGTTAAAGAAGGTTTTGAATGCGGGATTGGAGTTCAAGGTTTTACAGATTTCATTGAGGGCGATATTATTGAGGTTTATGAAATTAAGGAAATAAAAAGAACTCTAAGTTAAACATGGATTTTAAAAAAAGACCTTACAAAAGAAATGATAGATTAAGTAAGGAAATAAAAATTATTTTAAGTGATTTCATCTTAAAAGACTTCAACCTTGAAGGTTCTGGAATCATTACAATTTCAAAAGTTAATGTATCAAGAGATTTAAGAAATGCCAAAGTTTACTTTACTGTAATTGATAACACAATTTCTAANTCNAATGTAACNGATGAATTGAATAAAAAATCTAAATTTATAAAAGGAATTATAGGAAAAATAATTACCAGCAAAAACATTCCTGACATTAAATTTTATTTTGATGACTCCATTGAATTTTATGATAAAATAGATAGAATATTTTCAGGCCTAGATGATAAGTAAAGAAGGATACGTCGTTTCTATTTGGAAAGATCCAGATTGGACTTCAAACGATATAATAAGATTTTTAAAACCTCAAGTTAAACCACTCAAAATTGGTCATGCAGGAACTTTAGATCCTTTTGCATCAGGTATTTTAATAGTTTGTATTGGAAAAATGACAAAAAAAGTTAGTTTTTTTATGGATGAAGAAAAAGAATATCTAGTAAAAATTAAATTTGGTAAAAGAACAGATACATTAGATAAAACAGGTAAAGTTACTAAGAAAAAAAAATACATTCAATGTAGTAATGATAAATTATCAAAAGTACTTAATTCATATATTGGGTACATAGATCAAATACCGCCTATGTATTCAGCATTAAAGAAAGATGGTAAAAGATTGTATGAATTAGCTAGAAAAGGAATAAGTATTGAGNGAAATCCAAGAAAAATTANAATTAAGAATATAGATTTGATTCAAAACGGTAATGANTTTATTATTATTAATGTACTTTGCGGAAAAGGAACTTATATTAGATCTCTTGCTAGGGATTTGGCTCAAGATTTAAATACAGAGGGATATGTCGAAGAATTAACTAGAACTCGTATAGGTAAATATGATAAAACTTCATCAATAAATGTTAAGGAGTTTAAAGATTGGTTACAATCAAAACAACATTCAATGAATTAGATAAGCTACATTATAAAAATTCAATTATAACTATTGGTTCGTTTGATGGAGTACATTTAGGTCACAAAAAAATTTTTGATAAAATGTTTTCTATATCTAATCAATACAAAAATGAAAATCGTACTGTACTAATAACATTTGATCCGCACCCAGTTTCTGTTTTAAAAACAAAAGATATATACAGATACTTTCTATCAGATAATATTGATGAAAAATTATTAACATTAGAAAAATTTAATGTAGAAATAGTTATTGTATTAAAATTTGATGAATTAGTATCAAAAATTTCAGCAAAAGATTTTTTTGATAAAATAATTACATGTTTCAATCCAACAGACGTAGTAATGGGTCATGATAATGGTTTTGGTCACAAAAGAGAAGGTGATTTAAACTTTATTTCAAATAATTATAAAAATATCAATATTCATACTATTACTGCAAAGAAAAATATAGAAAACCAAACAATTTCAAGTACATATATCAGAAATGAAATTGCAAATGGAATACTTAAAAATGCTAATGAAATGTTAGGTAGTCCATATTCTCTTTTAGGAACTGTTGTTAAAGGTAGGGGGTATGGTAAAACTATAAATTTCCCAACAATTAACATAAAGCCCCTAAATAAATTTAAAATCATTCCAAAAATAGGGGTTTATTATGTAAAAGTGGAAGTTAATAATATTGAATATTTTGGTATGTGTAATATAGGTTTTAGCCCAACTGTAACAAATAGCAAGGAAGAAACAATAGAGATTCATATATTTAGGGTCGAACGTGACATAGATTTTTATGATTATGATGTAAAAATCTATTTTTTGGAATTTATTAGAGAAGAAAAGAAGTTTAAAAAGGTAGAATTTTTAATTAAACAATTGAAAGAAGACAAAAAGTATTGTTTNTCNAAATAGNTTAAAGGAGTAGTAAATGTCAATTACAAAAGAAAAAACAGCTNAATTAATAAAAGAGCATGGTGCNAATGAAAAAGACTCTGGNTCTAGTCAGGCACAAATTGCAATTTTAACAGAAAGAATAAATACAATAACTGATCATTTGAAAGAAAATAGAAAAGATCATAGTGCAAGAAGAGGATTGATTGCTATGGTTTCAAGAAGAAGAAANTTGNTNGATTATATTAATAAACATAGCAACGAAGATTANATGGCAATNATTAAGAAATTGAATATAAGAAAATAANAAATTGAATTTAANAANAGANAGTNAAGAGGTTNAAGAAAATATAATGAAAATAAGTAAGAGTTTTGGCAGTANTGATNTATGTATTGAAACAGGAAAANTAGCAAAGCAANCAAATGGNTCTGTAATGGTATCTTATGGNGANACAGTTTTAATGGTNACGGTTTGCTGTTCTAAACAGGCATCTGAAAATAGAAGTTTTTTNCCNTTATCAGTTGAATACAGAGAAAAGTTTTATGCATCTGGTAGAATTCCAGGTGGTTTTTTTAAAAGAGAAGCTAGACCATCAGAGCANGAAATTATAGCTTCAAGATTAACAGATAGNCCTATAAGGCCACTNTTTCCATCAGATTTTTTCCATGANACACANGTATTAATAAATGTTTTATCATATGATGGAAGTATAAATCCAGACATTTTAGGNACTATAGGTGCTTCTGCAGCNNTATCTATTTCAGATATACCTTGGGGTGGACCAGTNGCATCTGTTAGAATNGGTAGAGTTGATGGNCATTTTGTAATTAACCCTAATAAAGAAGATTTAGAGAAAAGTGATATGGAAGTCATTGTTTCTGGAACTTCAGATTCAATTCTAATGGTGGAAGGATCTGCAGATTTTATTACAGAAGATGATTTTATATCTGCTGTTCAATATTCACATGAAGTGATTAAAGATATTATAAAAATGCAACTTGAAATGGTTAAAAAGGTTGGCAAAGATAAAATTGAATATGATAAAGGTGAACCAATTTCTGATGAACTTGTTAAAGCTATAGATAGTAAGATCGAAGGTAAAATTTCACCACTTAATGATCCTAAAAATAAAAAAGATAGATATGATGATGTAGACAATTTTGTATCTTCAATTTGTGATGAAATGTCTGAAAATTATCCAGATGATTTATCAGAAATAAAGTCTTACATCAATGATAAGGTTTCTGCTGATTTAAGAGAAAAAACATTAGATGGTAGTAGAGCTGATGGTAGAGATAGTAAAACAGTAAGAAATATTGATATCGAAGCATCAATTTTACCTAGAACCCATGGTTCATGTCTATTTACTAGAGGTGAAACGCAAGCTATTGTTGTAACAACCTTAGGAAATAAAAAAGATGAACAAATGATTGATGATTTAGAGGGTTTATCATATAGAAATCTTATGCTTCATTATAATTTTCCTCCATTTTCAGTTGGTGAAGTCAGAAGAATGTTCAGCACTTCTAGAAGAGAAATCGGTCATGGAAATTTAGCATTAAGAGCTATAACCCCTTCCATGCCTGAAGCAGAAGATTTTCCGTATACAGTAAGACTAGTATCAGAAATTACTGAATCAAATGGATCTTCATCAATGGCTACTGTTTGTGGTAGTACTTTAGCATTAATGGATGCAGGCGTTCCTATTAAAAAACCAATAGCTGGAATTGCAATGGGATTAATAATGGAAAATAAAGACAGATATGCTATTTTAACTGATATTTTAGGTACAGAAGATCATTTAGGTGACATGGATTTTAAGGTAGCCGGTTCAGATGAGGGTATCACTGCAATACAAATGGATTTAAAAATAGATGGATTACCGATAGATATACTAAAAGAGGCTTTAGCACAAGCTAAAGAAGGTAGATTACATATTTTAAATGAAATGAGAAAATGTCTTTCAGAACCTAGACAAAATATGTCAGAACATGCTCCTAAAATGTTAATGACGACTGTTCCCGTTGATAAAATCGGCATGGTAATTGGACCTCAAGGTAAAAATATTAAGGCCTTATGCGCTGAATATGATTGTGAACTAAATGTTGAAGAAGATGGTAAATGTGTTGTTTCAGGTACTGATCAACAAAAATTAGAACTAGCTATAAAGGTTCTGGAAGGGTATAGTTTTGTTCCTGAACTGAATGAGGTCTACAAAGGAAAAGTAGTAAAAATAATGGANTTTGGTGCTTTTGTGAGGATTGCACCTGATGTTGATGGTCTTGTTCATATTTCTGAAATACAACATGAAAGAACTAATAAAGTTGAGGACGTTCTAAAAGTTGATCAAGAAGTCGATGTAAAACTTATCAAAAAAGATGATAGAGGTAAATTAAGTCTAAGTATGAAAGCATTAATTGATAAAAAATGATAATAGGTGTACCCAAAGAAATAAAAGTTAATGAGAGCAGGGTTTCATTAGTTCCTTCTGGAGTTGAAGAACTAGTTAAACTTGGCCATAAAGTTTTTATTGAAAATAATGCTGGTAAAGGTAGTGGGTTTACTAATGAAATGTATGAAAATTGTGGTGGCATTGTTCTTAATACTGCATCCGAAGTTTTTGAAAAATCAGAAATGATTATAAAAGTTAAAGAACCTCAAAAACAAGAATATGATCTAATAAAGCCAAATCAAGTTATTTTTACATACTTTCATTTTGCGGCTGATCAGAACTTACTTAATGCTATGGTAAAATCAAAAGCAACATGTATTGCTTACGAGACAGTCGAATCAAATGGCAAATTACCTTTATTAATTCCAATGAGTGAGGTTGCTGGACGTTTGGCTGTTATTAACGGAGCAAAATGTTTAGAATCGAACATGGGTGGAAAAGGTAAGCTAATCAGTGGTGTTCCAGGAGTAGAGCCGGCAAACGTACTTATAATTGGTGGTGGAATTGTTGGAAGTAATTCAGCCAAATTGGCTGCGGGTTTAGGAGCAAATGTTTATATTTTAGACATTAATATGGACAACCTTAGGTATTTAGATGACACTATGCCTGAAAATGTTCATACTATTTATTCAAATAGACATGCTTTAAAAGAATTGCTTCCAAAGATTGATTTACTTATTGGTGCTGTTTTAGTAGTTGGCGCAAANGCACCCAAGTTAATAGATAGAGAATTACTAGCATTAATGAAATCAGGTTCTGTTCTTGTAGATGTTTCAGTTGATCAGGGNGGATGTATTGAAACTACAAAACCNACAACCCATAAAGATCCTACTTTTGTAGAAGAAGGTGTNACACATTATTGTGTTGCAAATATGCCTGGAGCAGTGCCTTACACTTCAACTGTAGCATTGACAAACGCNACATTTAATTATATTAAGTTAATAGCAAATAACGGTTTAGATATATTAAAAAATAACGATGAAATTTTATCTGGATTGAACACTTATGATGGAAAAATAACACATAAAGCTGTTGCTGANTCCTTTAATTTAGATTATACTAACCCTAAAAGTATCTTATAAGAAAATCACCGAAAACCCTTTGATAATTAATTTTATTCACTTAACTTAAAGTATTACTTTACATAAATATTAGCCAAAAAATAAAGTGAGTAGGATNATATGCAAGCGAATAAAGAGGTAAAAAAACTCTATTATTCAATAGGTGAAGTAAGTGAAATNACNGGATTNAAACAATATGTTNTNAGGTATTGGGANAGTGANTTCTCTCANNTNAANCCNTCTAANAATAGTGCGGGTAATAGAAATTATAGAAAATCTGACATTGATTTAATCAATGAAATAAAAGANTTACTCTATGATAGGCGTTTTACTATAAAAGGTGCTAAACAGCATTTAAAAGATAAGACAAAGCAGCCCATTGCTGAGAATGTAGAGCAAGTTAAATCTATAAAAGAAAAAGTCATTAAGCTTACTGCTGCAGATTTAAAAACACTTAAAAGAATAAAAAGTGGATTANAAGACATGTTGCAACTTATTGATAGTTTAAAATAGATGTTCAATTAAACGGTGAGTTAGTATTATATTTATAATGAATANATTATTATACTCACCGTTTTTTTATTTAAAAAAATTTATGAACTATAACAAATTAATTATTTTATCACTATTATTTTTTTCGAGTTCTTTTTGCGCTACTGTTTCAGAAAATGATGCAATAAAAATAGCAAAAAATCTTTTCTCAACAAAATTTAACGAGTTCGATACAATGGTGAATTCTATTAAAACTATTGAAGTCGATCAAATAAATTGTTTGTATATAGTTAATTTAAATAGTAGTGGTTTTGTTATTGTTTCTGCTGATAATAGAGTTTATCCTATTTTAGGTTATAGCAACAATAACATTTACTCTGAACTCTATATACCTGTACAGTTATCAGATATGATTACTTTTTATAAAAAACAAATTCATTATGCTATTGAAAATGATATATCTTCAAATCCAAGTATAGATGAGGAATGGAATTATTATTTATCAAATGATTTGCAATATGAAAATCATCGAAATGTAGAACCATTGTTTAATTTAAATTGGGATCAGGGGCATTCTTGGAATGATCATTGCCCTGAAGATAATCAGGGGCCTGGGGGTAATGCTTATGCTGGCTGTGTTGCAACTGCAGCAGCTATGGTTATGAAGTATTGGAATCATCCAGAATATGGTGAAAATTCTCATGCATACTATCATAATGACTATGGCTTAGTTTCAGCTGATTTTAATACACTTTATAATTGGGAAGATATGAATAATAATTCTCCCACAGAATCATCAAGAGAACTTCTTTTTCATCTTGGAGTTAGTGTGGAAATGCAGTACGGACCTTCTGGTTCAGGTGCTTGGGTTGGAGAATATGAACCAAGTTTAACTTCAGCACTTAAAAATTATTTCAAATACAGTTCTGAAACGACATTTTTATCAAAAGATAATTACGATGATATATTTTGGCTTGATATGGTAAAGACTGAGCTTGATCAGGGTAGACCGTTAATATATAAAGGTTATACAGAAGATTTGGGTGCTGGTCATGCTTTTGTTATTAATGGTTATGATGAAGATTATTTTCATTTAAATTGGGGTTGGTCTGGAAGTTATAATGGGTGGTATTTAATAAGTAACTTATCTCCAGGTGGATATAATTTTAGTACCTGGCAAGGAGCTATAATTAATTTATATCCTGAAATAGAACAAATATTTGGATGTACTGACTTTAATGCTTGTAATTATGATGAAAATGCTAATATAGATGATAGCTCATGTGAATACTTGCTAGACTGTGATGGAATATGTGGAGGAGATGCAGAATTAGATGTATGTGGAGAATGTGGAGGTGACGGTAGCACCTGTGCTGGCAATGCTATAATAAATTTTGGTTTAATAGATTCACAAAATCAAACTATAGATATTATATTTGAAAGTGATATTGATATAGCAGGTTTTCAGTTTTCATTAATAGATATTCCAGATAATATCATTCTTGATTCATTTAATGGTGGTATATCATATGATTCAGGATTTACTGTTTCATGTTCAGAGGATGGAATTGTAATAGGCTTTTCAATTGAAGGAAACATAATACCTCAAGGATCAGGATTATTAACAACAGCAAATTATTCTATTATTGGAAATGAATCAAATTGTGAAATATGTTTTCAAGATATTATACTATCAAATGATATAGGTAATGCTATTAATATTGACTGGTCATTAATTGACGAATGTAATATTTTAGATTTATGTCAATATTCAGGTAATATGAATTATGATGATTTAATTAATATATTAGATGTAGTTGTAATGATAAATATGATTCTTGAAATTGAAGATATTTATTTATGTGAATCTGATATAAATCTTGATAATATACTTAATGTTCAAGATATTATAATTTTAATTAATATAATTTTGCAGCAATAAATATAAATCGGGACGTGGCGTAGTCCGGTAGCGCACTTGACTGGGGGTCAAGGGGTCGCCAGTTCAAATCTGGCCGTTCCGACACCGTTAATAAACTGATAAACCCTTCTATTTTTAGAGGGGTTTTTTAATACATAGTGATTTAATCACACTTATTCAAAATTAACTTAAATTAGGCAGTGGGTCATACCAAATGGGTCA
>PARL01000018.1 GCA_002711465.1 Fidelibacterota bacterium
AACTCAAAACCTAAGTCATGTGAAAGGGTTAACTCAACTGCTCCTAAATATCCATCAGATGAAATGTCAACACCAGAAGCTGTCTCATACATAATCGCAGATGTTGCATCTGATGTACGGCCATCTAAAATTAAATTTAATAACAATGTCACATCTAATACNTTAATAATATCATCCATATTAAGGTCAGCCGTNTCNAGATTTACCTCNACTGTACCAAGAATCATACCAAGCATTAAAATAACATCTTGTACATTTANCATTGAGTCACCATTNGTATCACCAACNATAATATCAGATTCAACANATACTGGNGGGAAAATAATATCATCAATAAANGCAGCATCTAAACAATCTGTATTAGTACAATCAGTTGATCCTCCTCCATTATCTTTAACNAAAGACCAAGTNAATTCTGTCATACCAGGAGACACTAAATATCTAGCTTCAGTCCATGGACTGCTGCCATCTGAATTTGTCTGGTATTGTCCAATTTGTTCTCCATTTATATAAAACAATAAACCGTCATAAAAATAATTTCCAGATGGGCTGTATTCTGCAGAAACCATATAGAAAAACTCAATATATCCCTCTTGAGTAACATCAAGTGTTACACTTACAGAACTGTTTTGACTATTTCCAATAGTTCCAGATCTAAATGATTGAATACCTGTATTTGCCTGTTCAGTTGTGACATTCCATGGTATAATTGATTCATTAATCCATTCTAAATCAAGACCTGATTCAAAATCAGCAGTAACTTGACCAATAGGAATGTCTAAACTTAATTGATTTTGAAAATCTGAATTTAACTGACCAACTATTACAGAAATTTCACCATTGGATCCCATAGGCGCCATTGGACTAACTGTCACATCAGCTCTTAATTGTTCAATATTAGCTNCTTCTAGNGTATCCCAATAATATGCGTTATCAAATTCAATGTTTGAAATAGTTAAATATGTTCCAACTTCAACATCAAGAACAGGATAGTTAATTGGTGCATCTCCATCNTTTACCATNGTTATAACAACACTTGANGTNGAACCAGGCTGTAAATCNCCACTAAAACTTACTAGATTAATTTCAGGTGCCATTGACATACTCATAAATGAATAATTCCACTCGTGATCACCTGTTACTAAGTTAACATTAAATTCTATTGGATGACCGTTTGGAATATTTGATGATATATCAGCCATAAATCCATTAATTGTCATTGAATCACCTGCGGACATATTTATAGTTTCAGTATTATCCATCATAACAACATGCTCATCATCAGTGCTCAATGTTATTGTTAATTGATCAGCTGGATCACTACCAACATTTTCTAGTGTTAAAGAAATTTCACTTTCNGTACCAAACATTAACTGATCTGTAAAAGAATCCATCATGACATAAGGTCCTTCTGGAGCTAAAATAGNTAANTCTGATTCGTAATATGTAGTATTAAAACCTGTAACAACTAAATCGTAATTTCCTGGAATTTGCGCAATATCAGAAACATCTAGTTCAATTAAACCAAATTGATTNCCATAGCCGTAAGCTAGTAATTGACCATTAGATGACAATGCTGCTAAAGACCCTGATTGACCTGTGTTTATTTGAAAATTTTGTTGTCCAACTAATATAATATCATCATGAACAATATTCAAATCTGTAGGCTCATCAGTTCTAAAAACTACTGATGGGTCGCCAAACAATGTCCAATATCTAGTTTCATTTTGACCTCCGCCTCCTTGTGCATCATTCATATGTAGGCATCCGTTAGTTGCTATACCACCGATGGTTCTTGTTTTTTTGCCTACAGGAGGCTGACCATTAACGCCATCGTATGACTCTGTTAAAATTTTATTCATAGCCCACTGACCATGCATAGGAGGTTCCCATGACTGAGAAATTGTAGAACCAAAGTGCGCAATACCTCCAGAGGGTGAACCNTTATGTGTTGCNCTTTGCCATGCTTCAGTGAAACATTCATTTGTACTATTAAATTCACCTACGTTGCACCCAACAGTTATAACAAAAGGAAGTTTATCAACATTTGTTAGTTGATTAATCTGAGTTGTATTTAAAGATGACCCATTACCCCAACTATTGATTGATCCATGCCCAGTATAATTAATGATACCAACTCCTGTATTTATAGCATTGATTCCTCCTTGATCAGAACCACCACTTCCATCATATTCAGAGAAAAATTGATCATAAGTAAATTGTGATAATACTGTATTCCATAAAAAATCACTAAATTCATCATCATCCATCCCACCGTATCCTGGACCCTGGTTAGATGCAAAACCTGCTGCATTGTTAAAATAATCACCTGAANTTCTTTGTTCATATTCAATTGTTCTTTGAACTTGCGTTTGTATATGAGNTGGTGTGCTTCCAGAAAAACGACCTATAATAACTTCAGCATAAACATCATTTCCAGATATAAATCCATAACTAGGGTCTGATGCTGATCCACTATATAAAGGTGATGTAACCTGCGCATAATCACCCACAAGCAACACAAATGTTAATCCATTAGTATTATAATAATCGACAATGTAATCTTTAATTGCAGTAGAACTAGTACCAGTTACTGATGTACCAACCATTTCGGTTGGTATACCTTTTTTATTTTTCCATTCTACTAATGGTTCCATAAAACTTAAAAATGCATCATTTGAAATAACTAGCATGTTTCCTTGATCTACAAGATATTGAAAACGGTTATCATTTTCATAATTTAAAAACTGTTCCTTATATATCTCGTCATAATTTGAAGATAGCTTAACTGTACTTCCTAGTCTTTGAATTGAGTTTTGGGATGATATACCATTTGATACTACTTCAAGTTCTACTTCTGTATATACTCTTAAAGTTTTTGTAAATGGATTGTATTGAAATGGATTTACAGAAANGGTTTGGCCACGTAAATCTCTNAAGATATAAGGAGTACCTAAATTGGCAATTGAATTTGGATAAAATTCATCTTTTTTGTAAGCNTCATTATATTGAATAGGTACATCACTTGGGTTTATATCTCTAGAAAAGTTACCCTTTGAAGGTGCAATAAATATATTTTCATAATCCTGGTATTTGTATGATAGCACATTAACTGNAGTTTTAGCATTATCTGGAATGATAATTGATTTAGTATAATTATGCAAATCAGGATACCCTTTTTCCAATAACGACGCTCCATTTTCTGATTTTGCAACATAACTTACTCTATTAGCTTCATTGGTAGGAATTAAATGGAATCCATCCATTGTAAATTTAATTTTTGTCTGATTTATATCTGAATCAACTAACTCCATTGACATAGGTTTAGGCTCAGATGAATTAATATTAACCCANGTGTTAGGCAACAAAAGTGTGAACATCAATAATAATAGCAACTTNTTCATTTAACAATACCCTTCTTATGATTTGATAATTTTGATTTAATTTAATAGAGATTTCACTCAAATGGTATAAAAAAAGATGAAATTACATAATGTTACAATCAAAAATAATTGTAATATAGTTCACATTTTAATATTATAATTACCGTTATATTTGATTAAAAATAAGTTAATAATAAATATGAGTTTAAAAAAACCTAGAAAAAACATTTATAAAATTCTTGATTCTGCTTCGCACATGAAGGGTATTCTCAATGCAGTAAATGAAGGTGTAATCACTTTTAATTCTAAATTACGAATTGTCATGATCAATAGATATGCACTAAATCTTTGGGGATATAGCAGAGACCAAATTCTAGGCGAAACAATTGTAAACCTTTTGTCAAAACCATATTCAGATATAATTAAAAAATATTCTAAAAGAAATATTTTAAGCGACAAACTTAACTCATTAAATAAAAATTTAGAAATTTATGGAGTAAGACAAAATAAAGAAAAATTTCCTGTTTCTTTAAATTTTGTAGAGAATAAAATTGAAAATGAAATTTATTATACTGTTGCAATAACAGATTTAACTAGTTTGGTTAGAAATAAAAATATTCAAAATTGTATTTTAAAAATTTCAAATTCAGTTAGAGTTTCTACTAATATCAAAGAATTATACAAAGATATTTTTGAAAATTTAAGCATATTAATTCCTACAGAAAATTTTACTATATCATTGCTTGTAGAAGATAGTTATATAGAAGAATATAATTACACCACTAAAAAAGAAGTTGAATCTAAAAGAAAAAAGGTAAAATCAAATATCATTGAACCACTGTTAAAAAGTCATGAATCTTTAAATTATAATCAAGAAGAAATTGAGTATCTAAAAGAAAAAAATAAACTCAATAAAACCTTTAAAACACCTAAATCTTATATTGCTTCGCCTTTAATAATATCGGAGAATATTATTGGTGCTATTTCTATAAAAAGTTTTGATAATAATAATCTATATGGTGATGAACATTTAACAATATTAAAATTTATTTCAGACCAAATTGCTATGGCTATTGATAAAGTTAAATCTGTTGAAGAAATGCACTATCTTGCATACTATAACAAAATGACAAGATTACCTAACAGAACACTTTTTAATGATCGTGCAAATATAGCTTTTACTAATGCTAAAAGAACAAATGATAAGTATGTTATTTTATTTTTAGATCTTGACGAATTTAAAATAGTAAATGATACAATGGGTCACAGTGCAGGAGATGAACTATTAAAAATCATTTCTAAAAGAATTGTAAAATCAGTAAGAAAAGGAGATACTATTAGCCATTGGGGTGGAGATGAGTTTACAATACTTGCTAAAATAGAAAGTACGAATGATAATAAATTACTGTGCGAAAGAATTTTAAATAATATTAAAGAAAAAATTATAATAAATAGAAAAAGAGTCAATTGCACTGTTAGTATTGGTGGAGCAATTTTTCCAAATGATGGAGAAAATATTGATGATCTAATACAAAAAGCCGATATGGCAATGTATGTATCAAAAACTTTGGGAAAAGATAAATATACCCTCTATGATGATGAAGTTAACAAAAAAATGAAAGAAAAAATCAATCTTGAGATAGAAGTTAGAAAAAAATTAGACCAAATTAAAAAAAGTTGACGAACGTAACAGTTTGTAAAAAATAAATAACATTATATTATTATATCAATCATTTTATTAGATTATAATAAGCAAAAACGGATTATTAAGGAGACGACATGAAATATTTCAACATTTTACTTTTATTACTAACATTATCATTTTCACAAATTCAATATGCAGGTTCTCCGTTTTATAAGCCTGATAATACTAAAATAAATTTTATAAATATTGATCATAATAATTTAATAGAATATGATTTGCATCCTATGGTTTTACACTATGCGAATGAATATTCTGTNGATATAAATATTCCTTTATCTGCTACTAAAGTTGTTGGTCAATATAAAACNACTTTTTACTTNGGNATAGAATCAGAAGGTGCNAAGGCTATTGCATTTCATTTTGATCAGTTNAAATTAACAAAAAATTCAAAAATGTATATATATGATGAAGAGCAAACTATGTTCATTGGTTCATTTAATTCTAAAAATAATGACTTTACAGGTGAAAAATCAACAGCACTAGTTAAAAGTGACCGAGTCNTTATTGAACTTACAGTNCCAAACAATGAAGTTCGTGATTTGGCTTTAAATTTATCTGTTGTAACTCATGATTTTCTTGANCTTATTAATTTTCATGGAGANCAAACATCTGATAGAGTAGATTGTAATGATAATGTAGCATGNTCCTCTGGTGATGANTGGAGAGATCAAATAGATGGTGTTGTTNTAGTTGAAGGTAATGGNGGTGTATGTTCTGCATCATTANTTAATAATACNAATTTTGATAAAACACCNTATATTGTNTACGCNGCTCATTGTAACAGTGGAGGTTCAANTACGGTTTATTTCAATTATCAATCTTACTCATGTAATGGTACNTCACCNCAAGGATATAATACGATGAGTGGAACTGCTAATCGTTGGATAGGTAATTTTAATAATAATGATGGTGCCCTAATTGAATTATACAATAATATACCTACTGCGTATGGTCCATACTTCAGTGGCTGGAATAAATCCTCTGCAANNCCAGGCAATAATGTGGTTGGAATTCATCATCCTGATGGTTGGATAAAGAAAATTTCNTANAATGCTACAGGTATGTCNTCAAGTGGAAATTGGTGGGATTTCAGNTANAATAATGGAAGGGTAATTCCTGGTTCATCAGGATCTCCTATGTTTGATAGTAATAAAAGAATAAGAGGTATGGCTAGTTACATTTATACTGATTATTGTAGTCCATCACCAGATTGTTACTGCTCTCAAACATACTATCATGGTTATGCTAAATTTTCAGCAGCATGGAATTATATAGATCAATATTTAGATCCATTAAATACAAATGAGACTTTTATAGATGGTACTAGAGATGGTATTGTTGAAATTCCAGGTTGNACTGATCCAAATGCTGACAATTACAATCCAGATGCTACTATAGATGATGGTAGTTGTATATACGGTTCAGCAAATCTTAGTTTTGGAAGTATAACTGGTGATTCAATTCAAATTTTAATGGATAATTCAGAAGCTATTGGAGGTTTTCAATTTACCTTAACTGATAATCCTGATTATATAACAATCACAGGTGCTAATGGAGGATCAGCTGAGCAAAATGGCTTTCAAGTTTCAACATCCAATTTAGGAATAGTAATTGGGTTTTCATTAACTGGTGAAAGTATTCCAGCAGGTAGTAGTATATTGACAAATTTATCCTATTCATTAGCTGGAACTGGAAATACTTTATTATGTATAGATGAATTAATTGTTTCNGATACACAGGGAAATCCATTATTAGCTGGTGAAGACTGTACTACGGTTGATTTTGCAGCAGGTAATGCTTCATTAACATTTGGTGATATATCAAATGATTCAATACCAGTATATATTTCAAGTAGNGTTGATATTTCAGGTTTTCAGTTTAATGTTTCAAGTGAACCCAATCTTATTACCATTGGTAATGCAAGTGGTGGTTTAGCTGAACAATATGGATTTGAAGTTTCTACATCTGAATTAGGTATTGTAATTGGTTTTTCTTTTAGTGGTGGCACAATTCCTGCTGGTGATGGGTTATTAACAAATATTTCTTTTTCTAATACTGATGCTGGTGAGACAGAAATTTGTCTAACAGATACTATCGTATCCGATATTAATGGTAATGGTTTATTATCATCAGGTGAATGTATTGATTATGAAATAAGTGATGTAGTTTTAGGAGATATAAATAATGATACAATTATTAATGTACAAGATGTAGTTTTACTTATTAATTTTATTCTTGGAACTATAGAGCCAAATGATAATCAATATGTTGCTGGTGATATAAATTCAGATAATATACTTAATGTACAGGATGTAGTTATTTTAATTAATACTATACTTTCTTAAAAAATATATATAACTATAAAAAAAGGGATAATATTATTATCCCTTTTTTTTTGTGGGCGATGAGAGACTCGAACTCCCGACTTCCTCCTTGTAAGGGAGGCACTCTGAACCAACTGAGTTAATCGCCCTTATTTTATATNTAAATCAAGNCTTAATTTTATGGCTTCATCAACCTCTTTTACAAATGTAATTTTTAATTCTTTTCTAACCTTTTCTGGAATCTCTTCTAGATCCTTCATATTTTCATGAGGAGCAATTATATGTTCTAAACCAGCTCTGTGTGCTGCCGTTGCTTTTTCTCTCAATCCTCCAATTGGTAAAACATTTCCTCTTAATGAAGTTTCACCTGTCATTCCTAATTTAGACTTAACAGGTTTATCTGTTAATAAAGATATAATGGCAACAGTCATAGCAACACCTGCTGATGGACCATCTTTTGGTATAGCTCCTGCAGGTACATGTACATGGATATCATATTTTTTATTAAAATCTTCTTCAATATTATATTTTTTAGCATTAGATCTAACATAAGACATCGCAGCTTGAACTGATTCTTTCATAACATCACCAAGTTTTCCAGTTAACTTCAAATTACCTTTTCCTGGCATTTTTGTTGCTTCAATAAATAAAATATCNCCTCCAAANGCGGTCCAAGCCAAACCGACAACAATACCAGGNTTTTCATTTCTTTCNGCTAACTCTGGTAAAAACTTTTCNGGNCCTAAAAACTTANTAACAGATTTACTTGAAACCGATGCTNTCNTTAAATTTTTCATNGCAATATCTTTTGCTACTTTTCTNCAAACATTTGCTATTTGTCTTTCTAAATTTCTAACACCAGCTTCTCTTGTATATGATTCAACAATTGTCCTTATACCTGAGTCNGAAAATTTAATCTCACTTACTTTNAGAGAATGTTCNTTAATTTGTTTAGGTATTAAATGTCTTTTTGCAATTTCAATTTTTTCTTCAACAATATANCCTGTAAAATCAAGNATTTCCATTCTATCTCGTAGTGGACCAGGTACTTGNTCAATNCTGTTGGAAGTTGTTATGAACATAACATTTGACAAGTCAAAATCAACTTCNANATAATGGTCATTAAATGAATTATTTTGTTCTGGATCTAAAACCTCTAATAATGCACTTGCAGGATCTCCTCTAAAATCTCTACCTAACTTATCTATTTCATCAAGCATAAATATNGGATTATTTGTTCCTGCTTTTTTTAAACTTGCTATTATTCTTCCAGGNAGTGCNCCAATATAAGTTCGTCTGTGCCCTCTGATTTCAGCCTCATCGCTTACACCTCCAAGTGAAATTCTTACAAATTTTCTNCCCATTGATCTTGCTATTGATTTACCCATAGAAGTCTTTCCTGTNCCNGGAGGGCCATTAAAACAAAGAATTGGACTTTTGATTANNTCACCTTTTTTACTTCTTTTACGTTTTAAACCTCTTACNGCTAAATGCTCTAAAATTCTTTCTTTAACTTTATCTAATCCATAATGGTCATCATTTANAATNTTATTTGCATTATCAATNTTTTCNTTNTCNACTGATTGAATNCTCCAAGGCAACTCAACTAACCANTCTAAATAAGTTCTAGANACTGTATATTCTGGAGAATGNGATGGNATTTTTTGCAATCTACCAAGTTCTTTATTAGCAATCTTTTCTACATCTTTTGGCATTTTTGCTTTTTTAATCTTTTCTTGAATTTCTTCAAATTCAATTCCGCTNCCTTCTTCACCAAGTTCTTTTTGAATTGCTTTAAGTTGNTCTCTTAAATAATATTCTTTTTGCGACTTAGAAATTTCATCNTGAACTTCAGATTGNATTTTTTCTCCAAGTTCAATNCTTTGTAATTCTTTATTNATTACATCATTNACTTTTTTAACTCTTTCAAAAACATCAGTTATTTCTAANACTTCNTGCTTCTCTTTTGTTTTNATATTTAATAGAGAAATCGCTTTGTCTGCNACTTTTGATGGGTTATTNATATTATTTAANGCNCTCATTTGATCTTCATTTAGNTATGGAGCAGCTTCAACTATANTNGTAAAAGATGATTTNAGCATTTTTACAAACTTATCTAANTCNGAATCATTTGATAAAATATCNTTTGTTCTTGAAACTAAACCNGTAAAATAAGGTAATTCTTGATTTATTTCTTCTAGTTTTACCCTCATTAAACCTTGTACAATAGCAGATTTNGATTTATCTGGCATATCAAAAATTTTCATAACTGTTGCAAGTGTTCCATATTCAAAAATATCNTCACTTGTTGGNTTTTCAACTGCACCATCTTTTTGANCAACAACAACAATATATTTTTTTTCNAATAGTGATATATCNTTTATTAANTCTAATGATTGTTGCCTACCAATATATATTGGTATGATTTGATTAGGAAATAGAATTGTATTTCTTAANGGTANTATNGGGTATGATTCTAAAATTTTATCTTTTACGTCACTCATATTTATAATCTTTATATTTTTCTAATTGATGGGCAAATTATATACCAAAATAAATTAAATTATTTAATGTGTCATTATGACGCAACATTTGGCTGATTATTGTAAAGTTTTGCTTGTTTGTCAGCATGGTATGAAGATCTAACAAGTGGCCCAGACTCAACAACTTTAAAACCTAAATCTAATCCAATTGATTTAAACATTTTAAACTCGTCAGGGTGCACATATCTATCAACTTCTAAATGTTTTGTAGTAGGTTGTAAATATTGACCGATATTAAATATTTCAACTCCAATATCAGCCATCTCTTTCATTGATTCAATAACTTCGTTATTTGTTTCGCCTAAACCAACCATAAGACCTGTTTTAGTTAATAAACTATTCTTTACTGATAATTCTAAAACTTTTCTAGATCTAGACCATCTCGATTGTTTTCGAACTTGTCTGGAGATTCTTCTAACGCATTCTATATTATGCGAAAAAATTGAAGGCCTTGCATCAAAAACTTTTTGGAGAGCTGGTTCATATGCTCTAAAATCTGGGGTTAGTACTTCTACAGAGCAGTTTGGAACAACAGAATGTAAACGTCTTATTGTTTGGGCCCATATTGTTGCACCGTAGTCATCACGTAAATCATCTCTATCAACAGAAGTTATGACAATATGTCTTAGATCCATTTTTTTTGCTGCTTCAGCTACTCTGACTGGCTCTAATAAATCTACTTGATTTGGTTTTCCAGTCTTGACTGAACAAAAACCACATGCCCTAGTGCAGGTATCACCTAAAATCATTATTGTGGCTGTTCTATTATTCCAACACTCATAAATATTTGGACATCTAGCCTCTGAACATACAGTATTAAGATTATTTTTTGAAATAATTTTAGATATGTCATTGTAATTATCATTTAAAGATAATTTTATTTTTAACCATTCAGGCTTTCTTTGATTATTAGTTGACATCTAAACTATAATTTCATTTTCACTGAAATTTTCAAGCAATTCTTTTACACGAGATAAAAACTTAGTTCCATATGCACCATCTATCAATCTATGATCATAACCTAGAGTTAAATAAAGCATGTTTCTTACAAAAATTGCATCTCCAAAATCAGTTTCTTTTACTACAGGTCTTTTTTCTATTGAACCAACTGATAAAATTCCAACATTTGGCTGGTTAATAATGGGCATACCAAATAAACCACCAAATATTCCAGGATTTGTTACTGTAAATGTAGATCCAAAAATATCATCAGCATCAAGCGAATTTGAACGAGCTTTTTTTGCAAATTGATCCACACCTCTCGACAATCCTAAAAAGTTTTTTTCTTCAGCAGATTTTATAACAGGAACTATTAAATTATTGTCTGGCAAAGCCACTGCAATTCCCATGTTGACGTTCTGATGATGAACAATATTGTTGCCATCAATTGAAGCATTCATTAGTGGAAATTCTTGAATTGCTTTAATGCAAGCTGATACGATAATTGGAGTATAGGTTAGTTTTATATCATTTTTAATCAAAAATGCATCTTTCTTTGCATTTCTCATATTTACAATATTTGTAACATCAACTTCACTAGTTGTATAAACGTGAGCTGAAACATTTTTTGAATTAACCATATGTTCAGCAATTTTAACTCTGACTCTATCCATTTTTTCAATTGAATCTTTGAGTTCAGCAGTGGAATTTAAATTAACAGTTGTACCTGTATCCTCAGCTGTAGGCTGATTTTGGCTGGGTACATTAGATTTGTTATTAATATAACTTAAAATATCAGACTTATTAACTCTACCTCCTGCACCTGAACCATTAATTGTTGCTAACTCTTCTAACGAAATACCTTCTTTTTTAGCAATATTTTTAACTAATGGAGAATAAAAAACTCTTTCCGTATTATCATTATCAATTAGGATCTCTTTTTTTTCTATAATGTTTTGATTTTCATTACTTTTCGTTTCAACATTTGAAACTTCTTCATTCACTGGCGGTTTATCCGCTGGTTTAGAATCTAATGAATCTGAATCCTCCGTACCAATTCTAGCAATTATAGTATTTACTTCAACAGTATCATTTTGTTCAAAAAGTAATTCTAAAACTTTACCTGCTGTTGGGCAAGGTATTTCAGAATCAACCTTGTCTGTTGATATTTCAAGCAGAGTTTCATCTTTAGCAATATCATCGCCAACAGACTTTTTCCATTCTACAATTGTTCCTTCTGTAATTGATTCACCCATCTTGGGCATTAAAACATCTACGATCATTTATACTCCTTGTAAATTTCTACTTAAATGCTGGTATATCTGTTAAATCTTGACCCAATATTAGTGTATGCATTTCATTTGTTCCTTCATATGTATAAACACTTTCTATATTCATCATATGTCTCATAATTGGATAATCTTCAGTAATACCATTTGCTCCTAATATTTCTCTAGATAATTTTGCACATTCTCTTGCAACCCAAACATTATTTCTTTTAATCATTGAAACCTGTTGATGTTTAAGGGAACCGTCATCTTTATTTCTACCAACATGCAAGGCTAATAATTGTGCTTTAGTTATTTCATTTAACATCCACACTAATTTATCTTGCATTAATTGATATCCAGCAATAGGCTTATCAAACATAACTCTTTGTTTACTATAGTCTAAAGCTACATTTAATAATTCCATTGATACTCCNAGTGCTCCCCATCCTATACCATANCTTGCCTGATTTAAGCANCCCAAAGGACCTTTCAAACCCTTCACATTTGGTAATAAATTTTCTTCTGGAACAAATACATTCTCAAAAACAAGCTCTGATGTAATAGATGCCCTCAAAGACCATTTCCCTTTTTGAATTGGAGCACTAAAACCTTCTGATTTTGTATCAACAATAACACCTCTTACTATGCCGTCTTCNTCTTTAGCCCAAACAATGGCAATATCAGCAATACTTCCATTTGTAATCCACATTTTGCTACCATTTAGAATGAAACCTCCATCTGTTTTTTTTATATTTGTTAACATACCACTTGGATTTGACCCAAAATTTGGCTCAGTTAAACCAAAACAACCAATTAAATCACCTGAGGCAAGTTTTGGGAGCCATTTATTTTTTTGATCCTCATTTCCATATGCGTATATAGGATACATAACTAGAGATCCTTGCACAGAAACAAATGATCTTACACCAGAGTCTCCTCTTTCTAATTCNTGACACAAAAGACCATACGCTATGTTTGATAATCCTGCACAGCCATATTTCTCTGGTAAATTCATTCCTAAATATCCTAAATCACCAAATTTCTTTATTAAATCTTTAGGAAAAGTTCCGTTTTTATAATGTTCATCTATTGTAGGCATAACCTCTTCATCAACAAATTCTCTGCAAGACTTTTGTACTAAAAGTTCTTCATCAGAAAAAAATTCTGAAATACCTAAATAATCCAATCCAATCAATTTCATATTATTTCCTTTATTTGTATACTAAAAATTAAGTAATTCCTTTATTTTTTGTTCTATTTTATTAATGGGTAAGTAAATTTCTTTTTCTATCTTACTTGCAAATGGTACAGGCGTGTCAATACTTGCTACACGCACAACTGGAGCATCTAAATATTCAAAACAATGTTCAGCTACATACGCTGAAATTTCAGAACCTACACCTCCTGTCATATTTGCCTCATGCAATATCAAAACTCTATTTGTTTTTAGTACTGATTGCTTAACTGTTTCTTTATCCCATGGCAATAAACTTCTTAAATCAACCACCTCTAAATTTATATTATCGCGTTCTAATTTTTTTGCTATATTAAGAGCCCAGTGAATACCCATACCATAAGAAATAACAGATAAATCTGTTCCTTTTTTGACAATTTTGGCTTTTCCAATTTCTATGTTATAATCATTTTCTGGTACCTTACCCTTTATACTTCTATACATAAATTTGTGTTCAAAATATAAAACAGGGTTTGGATCATCAATACATGATTTTAAAAGTCCTTTAGCATCATAAGGGGTTGAAGGTGCAACTATCTTCAAACCAGGTGTATGAAAAAACCACGATTCAGGAGACTGTGAATGAAATGGTCCAGCAGACATTCCTCCTCCATAAGGCATTCTAATTGTTATATTTAGAGGCTCATTCCATCTATAATGAGTTTTTGCGATATTATTTGTAATTTGATTGAAACCACAAGAAACAAAATCTGCAAATTGCATCTCAATTATTGGCTTGTAACCATCAAGCGCTAGTCCAATTGATGCTCCTAAAACTCCAGACTCTATTATTGGTGTATTTCTAACNCTATCTGATCCAAAATCTTCCAAAAAACCTTTTGTTATTTTGAATACACCNCCATACTCTGANATATCTTGACCTAGAATTAGAGTTTTTTCNTCTTTTTTCATAATNTTGTTTAANGTTTCAGAAATCGCATCAACATATCTTTTATTGTCNACTTTATCACAGGGTTCTATTTTTTTAAATTTATAATTTTTGTATACATCATTTATTTCATTATCTTCATTACTTTTTGGTTCAGGAGAATTGAAAGCATGCTCAAAAGAACTATCAATTAATTTTGAAATTTTTGAATCAATTAAATCTTGCTCTTTTTGATTTAATATTTTTTTTGATTTTAAAAATTTTTTATAATTATTAATTGGGTCTTTTTTACTCCATTTACTAAATAAAGACTTGGGAATATAATCTGTGCCAGAAGCTTCTTCATGACCTCGCATTCTAAACGTCATAGCCTCAACTATTACTGGCCCACCTCCATTACGTAATTCTTTGGCTAATTTCGAAATAGTTTCATAAACTTCTAAAATATCGTTTCCATCAATAGTATAACCTTTTATACCATAACCAATTGCTTTATCAGATAATTTTTTACATTTGAATTGTTCTGATGAAGGCGTTGATAATCCATAGCCATTATTTTCAATCAAGAATATAATTGGCAAATTCCATACTGCTGCTAAATTAACTGCTTCATGAAAATCACCTTCACTTGTTGATCCATCTCCAGTAAAAGATAGGATTATTCTTTTTTGTTTTTTTAGTTTGGAACTCAAACCATATCCAACTGCAACTGGCAACATTGCTGCTAAATGTGAAATCATACCAATTATATTTTTAGATGGTAAACCAAAATGGAAACTTCTATCTCTTCCTTTTGTAAATCCACCATCCTTTCCCATTAATTGACAAAATAATTGTCCTAGGTTTACATCTCTAGTAGTAAATACACCTAAATTTCGATGCATAGGCAAAATAATATCTTCATTCTCAAGCGCATAAGTCGCGCCAACAGAAATAGCTTCCTGACCTATACCTGAAAACCATTTTGATATTTTACCTTGCCTTAAATAATTAAGCATTCTATTTTCAATTGTTCTAGGCAATTCTAATCGAAACAGTATATCTAATAATCTTTTGTCACTTATATTAATAAGTTAATATCTCCTCAATTTCTTTTTCTATCCAACTTGTCTGAACTAAGATTTCATTTTCTAAATTTGGTGAATATGCAACGTGTACATCTTTAGAAGCGACTCTTTTTACTGGCGCATCTAAATACTCAAATCCTTCATCAGAAATCTGAGCTGCTATTTCTGATCCAAAACCAGCTGTCAAATGATCTTCATGAGCTACAATTACTCTATTTGTTTTCTTTATAGAATTTAAAATGGTATCAATATCTAAAGGATTAAGAGTTCTAATATCAATTATTTCAACTGATTTACCTGTATTTCTTGATGCTTCAACAGCTTTTTGAACAATTGCTCCCCAAGTTACTATTGTTAAATCACTACCTTCTTGTACTATTCTTGCTTTTCCAAACGGCAACAAGTAATTTTCATCAGGCTCCATAGAAGAGGCAAAACCTTGCCTATAAATACCTTTGTGTTCCATAAATAAAACAGGGTCATCACATCTACATGCATACTTTAATAGTCCTTTTGCATCTGATGCATTGGAAGGGTATGCAACTTTTAATCCAGGTGTATGGGCAAAATAGCCATCAATACTTTGACTATGATAAAGCGATCCATGAATGTATCCACCAACTGGCACTCTTATAACAAGAGGGCACGACCAATTACCCCCAGACCTATAGCGCATTGTAGCAACTTCGTTTCTTATTTGCATCATTGCAGGCCAAATATAGTCGCCAAATTGTATTTCAACAACTGGCTTATAACCAACAACAGAAAGTCCGATTGCTGTTCCTATGATTGATGATTCAGCTAATGGTGAATTAAATACTCTATCTTCTCCATGTTCTTTTGTTAATCCTCGCGTTGCTGTAAAAACTCCACCTTTGTCCCCAGCAACATCCTCGCCGTATATAATCATTTTTTTATTAAATTCTAATTCTTCACTAAGCGCATGATTTATGCTATCAACCATAACAATTTTATCTTTTGTTTTTTCTGGTTCTATTGAACTAATCTTATCTAACTCATCTGATTCTGAAAACAGATGATCAAGAGCAGTGTCGGGATCTGGATTTTCTTGCTGTTCCACATAGTCAACCTCATCTTCAATCATATTTTTCATTTTTTCATCAATTTTAGAAAATTCTTTNTCAGAAATGATAGATTTTTCAATACATTTNTTTCTAAACATTANTAAAGGATCAATTTTTTTATCTTTTTCTAATTCTTCTTCTGATCTATATTTTCTTTGATCATCAGATGATGAATGAGGAAGTAACCTTACAACCTTTGAAACTATAACGCTTGGCCCTAATCCTTTCCTTGCTCTTTCTATTGCCTTTTTAAATGCNAATTGNGATTCAAANAAATTTGTTCCATCAACATGAAATCTTGATAAATTTTCATAACCCGCNCAGATATTATAAATNGAAGCGCCACTTGTTTGTTCATCAACAGGCACTGAAATTGCATAGCCATTATCTTGAATNTGAAAAATTACAGGTGCCTTGTCTTTACTTGCCCAATTTAAGGCTTCATGAAAATCTCCTTCACTTGTAGTACCNTCACCAGATGAAACATAACAAACACCATTATTNTTTTCTCTCTGNAAAGCNAATGCAGTGCCNACAGCTTGAAGAAANTGAGTTCCTGTACAACTTGATTGACTAACTATNTTTAATGGTTTATTTCCATAATGCTGAGGCATTTGTCGTCCTGCAGAATTNGGATCGTCATGTTTATGTAAAAAACACATTAACATCTCNCTTGCAGTTGAACCCCACCCTAAACAAAAGGCCTGATCTCTNTAATATGGATATGCATAATCAGTATTNGAATTAAAACATACNGATGCAGCAAGTTGTGCAGCCTCATGACCTGCTGCACCAATATGAAACCAGCTTTTACCCTGTTTTANCATTATTAACATTTTATCATCTAATAATCTAGAAGTAACCATTTTTTCATAAATACTAATTAACTCTTTTTTATTAAAACTATGTAATTTCATTATCTAATTTCCTCATTTAATTTTTTCATAAAATTTTTTGAATANTCTTTAGCAATTTTTTCAACANAAAAATCTTTANTTAATTCTTCTTTGATAGAAGTGACTCCGCATTCAAAAATTCCGCATGGTATTAAACCATTATAATAATTTAGATTTGTGTTTANATTAAGTGCAAATCCATGCATTGTTATCCATCTTGACAATCTTACACCTATTGCCGCAATCTTNCTATCATTAACCCAAACTCCAACATAATCTTTTCTATATTCACTTTNTATGTNCATGGATTCAANTAAATCAATAATACTTTGNCTTAAANCATTNAGATACCATGTTATACTCATTTTATANTTACGTAAATCTANTATNGGATAGCCAACTAATTGTCCNGGACCATGATATGTCACATCTCCTCCTCTNTCAATATTNACNTTTTCAACATCATTANAATTTGAANTAAGTATATGATTTTGGTTAGCATTTTTACCTAGCGTATANACATGATTATGCTCAAGTAAAAGNACCACATCTCCAACTTTNTTTTCTACTTTAAGNTTGTGAACTTTTTTTTGTAAATCCCAAATTTNTTTATAATCNCTTCTTCCNAACCAATAAAANTTTATAATGTCAAGTTTTTCANTTTTGATTTTTTCAAAAATNTCATCTACAGTTTCTATATTGTTAACNGCATGANATGCATATTCAACATTTAAAATACTTTCTGGCATAATATTTAAATATGTATCGCTTCTCCAAGAGCGTCTGCAGTAGCTTCCATTATTGCTTCAGATAATGTAGGATGCGGATGAATAGATTTTAGCACTTCATCATAGGTTGTTTCTAAATCTCTTGCTAATGAAATTTCTGATATTAAATCTGTGGCATTTGCACCAATTATATGACAACCTAATAGCTCACCGTATTTATCATCATAAATGATTTTTACAAATCCATCAGTTTGACCTATAGCAACTGCTTTGCCTAGAGCTCTAATAGGAAACTTTCCAACTTTTATTTCATAACCTTTTTCTCTAGCCTGTTGTTCTGTTAAACCAACAGAAGCAACTTCAGGATGACAATAAGTACATCCTGGGATATTATCATATTTCATTGGATTAGGATTTTTACCAAACATAAATTCTACTGCTGTAATTGCTTCTGCTGATGCTACATGTGCAAGCCAAGGTGCCCCAGCCACATCTCCAATTGCATAAATATTATCTATATTAGTTTGCATAAATTCATTAGTTTTAATCCAGCCCTTATCAGTTTCTATATTATTCTTATTTAAACCAATACCTACTGAATTAGGCTTCACACCAACTGCAACTAAAACTTTATCACACTTAATGTTTGAATCTTGTAATTTTATAGTAATTGAACTTTTAGACTTTGAAATATTTTGAACTTTTGAATTGGTTAAAATATCCATTTTTTTTGATTTAAAAATTTTTTCTAATTCTTTAGAAACATCAATATCTTCATTTGGTAAAATATTAGGTTGAGCTTCAATAATTGTAACTTTACTTCCAAATGTATTGAAAAAATAAGCAAACTCTACTCCAATTGCACCTGCTCCAATAATAACAATGTGTTTTGGTGCATTGTCTAAAACCAATGCATCTTTGTATGTTATAATATTTTTTCCATCTGGTTCCATACCAGAAAAATAGTTTGCAGAGGCGCCAGTAGATATAATAATATGTTGGGAACTTACCTTATCTAATTTTTCCCCTTTAATCTCTACAGTATTTTTATCAATTATTTTTGCAAAACCATTTAATACTTCAATTTTGTTCTTTTTCATTAAATACTGGATACCCTTGCCCATACGATTTGCGATATCTCTAGATCTCTTAATCACTTTATTCCAATTAACATTATAATCTTTAATATCAATTCCATATTTGCTGCTATTTTGAATTAATTCTAATACTTCTGCATTCTTTAATAAAGACTTTGTAGGAATACATCCCCAATTAAGGCAAATACCACCTAAATGTGTAGACTCAACAAGAGCAACTTTTTTATTAAGTTGGGCTGCTCTAATTGCAGCAACATAACCGCCAGGTCCACCGCCAATGACTATTAAATCAAATTTTTTCATAAAATTTCCTATCTTTACTTTGGGCCATAATATTCAGAATATATGGTAGGTGTTTCTCTAAGTTTGACACAATGAAGTGTGGCTCCTGATGGTATTCTTTCAAATAATTCATTCCAAATATATAAGACCATATTTTCAGTTGAAGGTTGTTTATCTTTAAACCAAGAAATATCTTTTTCTATTTGAGAATGATCAAATACGTCAATGATATGTTCATTTACAACATCATTGAGCTTCTTAATATCAATTATAAATCCGGACTTTTCATTAATAGTGCCTTTAACTGTAATTGATAACCAATAATTGTGACCATGAATTTTTACATCTTCACCAAATACTTCATCATTTTTTTCTACTGTCCAATCTTTATTCCAATATCTATGAGCAGCACAAAATTTATATTGTTTCGTTAAATTTACCATTTTCTGTTATATCCATTCTATCTATTTAGTTGTATTATGCAATTAAAAATGTATCTATAATTTACGACTTTTTTACAATACAATAATAATAATTTTCAAATATTATTTATTTATTTATTTTAATAGGAATTGTTTTTTAATTGTAGAAAAATTTATTAAAAATGATTGCTTTGACATTACTAAATCATATCCATAATTAGTAAGTTTTTTTTGTATTGAAGAATTTACATCTTTCATTATAATACAGAAGGTTACTTTGGAAAGTTTTTTTGATATACTACGAATATTATCTATGTTTTTAAATGAATCATCATAATCAATAACAACTAATGAATCTGAAATTTGTTTAACTGCAAGTTCATTCAAACTATCGCAAAACAATATATCATCATTGTTATCATTGCATATTTTTGATATTTTTGCTGAGAAATTATAATCTAATTTTGATATAACAACAATATTCATTTATCTATTTTTATTTTAGGAACCATGTTCCAATCAAAATCATTAATATTTTTTATTGATATTACTTTTTGCAAGGCAATCTCAGCTGTATTAATGATTTCTTGAACATTAATGTTTCTGTTATTTTTTATTTTAAACTTTTCTAGTTTAGGTAAACTTTTATTAAATAAGTTTTTAGAGCCTTTCAAATTAATATTTGTAATATGAAAATAAGCAACTGATAATTGAATTAGGCCTTGAATTAGTAATGCGTCGTCTAAATTAAATTCAGTCCATAATTCTTCCCAAGATTCATGCGCTTCATAAAATTTTTTATCATTAAATAAATTAATTCCGTCTATGAAAAGTTTACTTTTTAGATTATCATCCATTAACTAAACACTCATCAATAACTTCAAAATATTTTTCGCTTTTTTTTATTTTTACTGCTATTGTTTTAGGATCATGATAGAAAAAAAGTATCCATTTTTTATCAGCAGCTTCATTTAAAAATTTAGTTTTTTCTTCAAGTGTTTGCATTGCATTTAAATCATATCCCATTATCCAAGGTAGTTGTAAATGAGATTTTAATGGCACTAAATCTGAACAAAAAATTAATGATTCGTTTTCAACTGTTATCTTAATTAATTGCTGTCCAGGGGTATGTCCGTAACAAGCCATTCCAGAAATTCCATCTAAAATTTTTTCATTATCTTTTACTAAAACTAATTGATCAAATTTTTCTAAAGGAATGAAATTTTCGACAAGGTAACTGGCTCTATCTTTAGGATTAGGATTTAATGCTGCAGTCCAATTTTTTTCTGGGATTATATATTTTGCATTTGGAAATGTGGGTTTTAATTTATCATTTATCTTTACAGTGGCTCCACCAGCATGATCAAAATGTAAATGCGTTAATATAACATGAGTTATATCTTCCAAATCATAACCAAATGATTTTAATTTATCTTTTAAAGGAAAACTTGATTGTTCAATACAAAAAATCTGTTCAAATTTTTTAGTATTTTTATTTCCTATGCCTGTTTCAATTAAAATTTTATCTTTTCCATTATCTAATAACAAACAACGCATTGATAAATTAATTCTATTATAATCATCGCTGGGATTAGTTTTATTCCACATGACTTTTGGCACGGAGCCCATCATACCACCTCCATCAAGCTTAAATTTACCTGATTCAATAATATTAATTTTCCATTTCTTTTTAATTAAATCAAACATATAGGCTCTCCATTTTATTTTCAAGATGGTAAATGATTAGTTTATGATTTTTTTTATCATTAAATCTAAATAGAGTTCTAATTGAATCCAAAAAAAGAATGATATCAACATTTAATTTACATTCCATTTGATTAATTAAATCTAAAATATATGGCCTACCTTTTGTAATTAATTTAGGATACTTAGGTTCGTATTTTTTTTCTAAGTAATCATTATTTTTTAAATCTTTAAACTTATGAACTAATAATGATTCTATAAGTTTTTGAATGTTTTCTGATCTAATTAAATCAGTTTTATAAGCCTCATTAAGGTGAGCATACAAATTTAAAGAATCAATTGATAAATCTAATTTTAAAAAAACATTAATATTTGTTGTACTATTGTTTTGATTGATATCTCTAAACTTATCATTTAATAATATATCAATTGCCAATTCCTTAAATTTGTCAATATTCTTATCTTTTAAAAATAGAACTGACTTATATAGAGACCAAATAATCAAAAAGGACTTTCCAGATTGTTTAAGAGAAATTTCAATCAAATATTCTAAAATATGAATTTCACTTGAAACAAGTTTTATGTGATTAAATATATCTATTGCAGACTGTCTATTATTACTTTTTAAAGCATTTTCTAAATCTTGAAGACTAACAACAGGGTTAACTTTTTGAATAGTTTGTGATTTGGAAAAATACTTATCAATTGCTTGTTTGTCAAAGTATGATTTACTAAAATCAAGTAATTTTCTATTTGGATTATCTAAATTTAAACCAATTAAAGCTTTGATTGCCTGAATAAAATGTATTGGATGTATTTGCGAATCAGTATATTTAAATGTGAAAGATAAATTAATATTATTTTCTATAATTTTTGCTGCTTCTATATTGTTGATATTTGACATTTTATTTTTTATTAATTTGATTTTAAACTAATATACGTATGAAAATTTAACTGTTTATTACAAAGTTAAAAATATATATAATGATTCAGACAAGTATTTATGCATTAATTGGAATTTTAATAAGTCAAAAATTAAAAAATAGACTTTACTTTTCTACATCATTTATATTGGGCTTAATGATTCCTGATTTAGATGTGGTTTTAGATTTTATTTTAAGTTTGTTCTTTAATTTTAACTTTACTTACGAATCCTACATTAATAATACATTATTTCATAGTCTGTTATTAATACCTTTTATATCTCTCGGAATTTTAATATATCAAGAAATTAAAAATAAAAAACAATATAATGTGGTTATTGGTATAACTCTTGGATTTTTATTTCATATTATTTTTGATATAATAAGTTTTCAACCAGTTGCAATTTTTTTTCCTTTACCACTTGAATCAAATTTGAATCTCAATCATTTTATTAGTTTTAAAGTACCAATATATTTTAAAAATATTTCTAATTTACTAACAATCATAATTTTTAGACTTTGTACATGGAAAGTTATTAATTTAATTTTAAATCAATCAAAAAAATATAATAGATTAGTTAAGAAGTTAACTGTATGGATGAAAGTACAATTATATCTTTTCCTTATATTCATATTATTGATATATTTTGATAGAAGTGAAATGATAAATTCAATCTTCTTTGGCGTATCATATATTTTATCTTATGCTATGATCATTTATATGACCTTAAAAACAAAAAAGTTAATTAATTAATGAATTCTTTAGAAAAAATACTCTTAAATATTTCTAGTGAAATTTCCAAATTTTTTACTTATTCATCTATCCAAGCAAAAATAATTGCTACTGTACTTGCAATTATTTTAATTGTAGTGCTTAGAAGAACAATTATTAATCTATTTATATTAAGACTAAAAGATGCAAAAATTAGGTATAATTGGTCAAGAGTTACTAGTTACGCTGCAATTATTTTTGGTGTAATTATAGTTGGACAAATCTGGTTAGATGGAATAGGTTCTATTGTTACGTATCTTGGTTTATTATCTGCAGGTATTGCTATTGCTTTAAAAGATCCTCTAACAAATTTTACGGGATGGTTATTTATACTTTGGAATAGACCTCTAGAAGCTGGAGATAGAATTCAACTGGGCGAACATTCAGGAGATGTTATTGATATAAATTTTTTTAATTTTACTGTTATGGAGATTGGAAATTGGGTAGATGCAGATCAAAACACGGGAAGAATCATTCATATTCCAAACGGTAAAATTTTTATTGAAACTCTAGCAAATTATGGTAAAGGGTTTGAATATATTTTTAATGAAATTCCAGTGCTGATTACTTTTGAGAGTGAATGGCAAAAAGCTAAAAAAATACTCGAAAAGATTGCAAAAGATTTTGGAGAACATCCAACTAGAGCAGCAGAACGAGAAATTAAAAAAGCATCACAAAAATTTCTGATTCAACATCAAAATCTTGATCCTGTGGTCTATACTAAGGTTGCTGATAGCGGAGTATTGTTAACTATTAGATATTTATGTGCACCAAAATTTAGAAGAGATACAGAACAAGAAATATGGGAAGAAATTTTAAAAGAATTTAATATTGAGCCAAAT
>PARL01000019.1 GCA_002711465.1 Fidelibacterota bacterium
GTAGAAACAGTGAAACCTGCATCTGCAGCCAAACCACCTTCTCCAGCAGTTAGCGATGCGCCAACAGCATCAAATTGAAAACCACCCACATCAAATGGGGTGTCCATAGTAACTTCTGCGCTACTATCTGTTACGGCACCAAGGCCNANAACNACTTCNTGAGTAAANATNAANGAANNCATCANNAAGTGCAANACTCAGNAAGAGTTGTTTTGATTTTATTTAACATAGTATCTCCTATTNGCAATATATAAATTTAGTTTGAACGCAAAGTTATTAATTTTCTAATTAATATCCATACTTTTTTTCTTATACAATAATAATTACTTACNNNANNNTANTAAAAGTAACATTATGTAATAAAAANATTNANAAAATNTAATNNAGTTGNNNTATTGGCCANAAANATGGAATTANNAATGTAGCTAANANCCAAAAAATNATTGATAANGGTANNCCAANTTTNATAAAATCATTNAANCTATACTGNCCTGGTGCNTANACCATCATATTAGTTTGATAACCNATAGGNGTNAAAANACTATTNGANGCNCCNANNCAAACAGAAAAAATNAATGGTCTNGGATCNATACCTGANTAATTACTNATTGCNATNGCNATGGGNGTAAANACNATNGCAACNGCAGCATTNGATAAAAANGATGAAATAATCATNGAAAGNAAATATANAGNTGANATNATNATAATNTAATAAGTNTCTTCANTNAAATANGGCAAAATAGAATCNGCNANNTNTAANATAAAATTACTTATNGNTANATCTGCTCCAGTNATATGCAATGCNTGNCCNANNGGNATTANNGCAGCNATCAANAAAATTACAGACCANTCNATTGATTCATANGCATCNTGAATNGATATAACNTTNAGTACTAATAANGTNATNGCNCCCAANATAACAGCCTTTACAATTGNNANNANNCCAANAGANGANANNANCATNATNANAGGTATTACTANTATAGAAAGCCACCAATATCTTTGNTATNTTAAATGTATATCTAATTCTTCTAAAATTATTAAATCTTTTGATTGTTTTAATGTTTTTAATTTTGTCTTTGGAACCATAATCAAAATTGTATCTGAAAATTTAAGTTTAATATGAGCAATTTTTTCTCTAAGCAAATCTTTTTGTCTNTTGATTGCTAAAACAAAAGACGAAAATCTTTGTTTAAAATCGTAATCATTAAGGGTTTTACCAATGATGTAGGACTGATGTGATATTAAACCTTCAACCAAGATAAAATTCTGACCGACTAACTCATTTTGATTCATTTTTACATCAGAAAGTAATAAAACATTCAAATTATCTTTAAATCTTATAATCTCTTCTAACTGAATTTGACCTATAATTACATCATCCTCAAGTATTACAGCAGAATTTAAATTATAAATGAGTTCTTGATCTTCACGAATGATTTTATAAGGCTGAAAACCGTATTCTTTATAGATGTTTAGGTAGTTAAATGATTTTCCAACTAATTTTGAGTCTTTAGGGATTCTAAATTCAGTTAAATACTTTTGCATATGATACTTTTGTGTTAAAGATGATGTGATTGCTCGTGATGGCAAAAACCATTTACTAACGATAATTACATAAATGATTCCAATAAACATAAAAATTAATCCTATTTTCGTGAACTCAAACATTGAAATCGGATCTAATTCATCCCAAACTTGNTTNTTATTAACATCNAGAAACTTATCTCCAACATCATAAATGTTATTACCCATTTCAGGTAGCCAATTAGAATCATCAGAACAAATTTTTGATAAATTTCCTAATTCGTCATTAAATTCAACACAATCTATAAAATGTTCAAAATTATTTTCTACAACAGAACTCACAACAAGATTAGTAGATGTACCAATTAATGTNAGCGTACCTCCCAGAATTGCTGCATAAGATAGCGGTAGAAGTAGTTTTGTCGGGCTAATATGGTACTTTTGGCAAATTTTAAAAATTACAGGAATGAAGATTGCTACAGCAGCTGTNTTATTTATAAATCCTGAAACTAATGAAACGGTAATTAAAAAAATTGATACTATTACCCATACATTATTTCCACCAAGTTTATATAAAAATTGAGCTAAAACTTCTAAAAAACCAGTTTTAACTAAAGATCTGCTTAAAATAAATATGGCGCCAATTGTAATTACAGCATTGTTACTAAANCCTGATATAGCTTGCTCAATACTTATGATATCAAAAAGTAACAGNAAACCTANTGAAGCTAATGCTGTAACTTCAAGCGGCAAAATCTCCATCACAAAAAAAACAATTGCAAAGCAAATNACAAATAATAATATGACTTGTTGACTTAATAAATTTTCCATTTAACAATATAGTTTGTATATATGAAAATTACCCCTTTTCAAACAATTCGAAAAGAGGTAATTTCATATGAAACGATTTATGCTTTTAAAATCTAAGAGAGTATTGTTTCCATTAATGCAGTACAAACTAAATATGGATCCATATTTGCAGATGGTCTTCTATCTTCTAAGTATCCATAGCCGTCATGAGCAGTTTGCATAGGAATTCTAATAGATGCCCCTCTATCACTTGTGCCATATTTAAACTCACTAATACTACATGTTTCATGATCACCTGTTAATCTTTGTTCATTATCAGAACCGTACATTGCAATATGNTTATCATGATTTTTTCCTAATTTTTCACATGCTTCTTCAATAAGTTTAAGACCTCCTGCTTCTCTCATAGATTTTGTACTAAAATTTGTATGGGCACCTGCTCCATTCCAGTCTCCTTTTACNGGCTTAGGATCTAATGTAGCGCTTACACCATAATCNTCACCAATTCTATACAATAGCCATCTTGCTATCCAAATTTCATCAGATACTTTAAGTGGTCCTAATGGTCCAATTTGAAATTCCCATTGACCAGGCATAACTTCAGCATTAATTCCAGATATCATCAAATTAGCATCTATACAAGCTTCCATATGTTCTTCGACAATATCTCTACCAAAAACTTCATCTGAACCTACCCCACAATAGTAGCCTCCCTGAGGTGCTGGAAAACCATTATCAGGCCATCCAAGTGGTTTAATTCCATCAAAAAAAGTATATTCTTGCTCAATACCAAACCAACATTCCTCATGCTTAAACTTTTCTGCTAACTCTCTAAGTTTACCTCTTTTATTACTTTTATGAACGGAGCCATCTGAATTAAAAACTTCACACATTGCTAATAAATTGTCACCACCCCTTATAGGATCTTTTACAATATGAACAGGCTTCAATAAGCAATCACTGAAATGACCTTCAGCCTGCATCGTGCTAGAACCATCAAAACTCCAATCAGGCAAATCAGAAGGAGTATTAATTTCTTTAGAAACTACTTTNGTTTTGCTTCTTAACTTTGCTGTAGGCTGATTACCATCAATCCATATATATTCTACCATGATTTTTTTCATATTATTCTCCTTATATTTTTAATGATTAGACAATGTTTTATTATTTGATAAAATAATTTGAGTTTCAGTTCTTATTACATTTGGCCATGACTGTATGGTTCTTAATAATTTTTCTAAACTCTCAGTATTTTCAGTTTCTATAAACAAAATATGAGAACCTCTACCAGTAGTAGCATAACATTCAACAATTTCATTGGATTGATTTGCATATTTAATTATTTTTTCATAATTGGAAGATGACTCAGAAATGATTGTTATAAGAGCAGATAAATTTAATCCAACTTTTCTTGAATCTATTTCAGCATAATAACCTTTAATAACTTTAGAATCTTCTAATTTCTTAATTCTATCTGTTGTTGCTGGGACAGATAATTCAATTGATTCAGCAATACTACTTGCAGATTCTCTTGCATTAACTTTCAAAATAGATAAAATTTTCTTATCAATATTATCTAACACAAGAAATTTACTATTTTTATTCATACCTAATTTTATTAAGTTATANNANAAAAAACAATATATTTTTTATATNNAANAAGTAATACCTTAATATTTTAGGNAGAAAGNNAGAAATGGTTACTATATATCATAATCCACAATGAAGCAAAAGTAGAAAATCAGTTGAGATTTTAANTNAATTANGAGTNAATTTTAAGATTATAGAATANANTAAATCAGGATTTACAATAAATGANATTAAGAGTATTTCTAAAAAATTAAAACTTAAACCAAATAATTTTATCAGATTTAATGATAAATTTTTCAAAAACAATTCAAATTANAATAAACAAACAGATTGTGAAAAACTTACAAAACTAATAGTTNAGNANCCAAAACTAATTGAAAGACCAATTATTATTAAAGAAAANAATGCTATAATNGCNAGACCGCCAGAATTAATTAATGATTTTTTACTTNAANANNACTACTCTTTGTGTATANGTNTNTGANCCAAGACTTAANTTAACAATATATACTCCTGTAGNAATNTCTTTTGAATTCCAATTAATCTTGTGATTTCCNGCNGATTGAAACACATCCAAAANAGAATCAACTAATCTACCATTAATATCATATATNGATATTTTGACATTAGATGATTTTTCCATNTGATATTCTATGTTTAAACTNGGATTAAATGGNTTTGGATAAGTTTTTAATAAAGAAAACTCAACATTATCATTNTCATCAATATTCAAAGGATTATTGTCAGCNGTAAACCTTATTGAATAACCGTTATTNAAATTAGGAGTTATATCAGAATCAGCATCATTNAAAACAACTTGCGATCCAAAGTTTTGGTNTGGTGACTCNATACCAATTGTACAAAAATTACCATTTTCATCTATATCATGAGTTTCTTGGTAGAGAAAAACAATATCACCTTGATTTGCAATATTTTGATGTACATCTTGATTATACAACATTAATTGAAATGTATTTTTAACACAATCAGGACANTTTTCATCATCTTCACCATTTGAAACATTTTGCCATTGTATTATAAATCTATTATTATTGGTATCATTAAACGAATAAACGTCGAAATCTTCACCTTGATCCCAATAACCATTATCATTTCTATCTTGAAACCATTCACCCTGATCGTGACTACAGTTTCCATTCAAATCTTCAAAAGGTTCTTTACCATTNTCATCAAGATCATCCATAAAAGGAGCTAACATAGCAGATGGACCAAGAGGAAATGGGATTGAAAAGTTCCAAAAATAAGGTATATCACAATTTTCAAAAGAAGCCCAACCGTTAGAAGATATAGTCATAGAACTATAAGTTTCTCCATAAAAATTGAAATTAAATGGTAAATCAATATCAGTAACGGTATCATCTGTTAAACATAAATTTGTCCCTTCAACAGAGATTTCTTCCCATAAAGTTCCATCATTTAAAGATATATTGTAAATATAATCTGANATAGGNTCAGGCGTAACTTCATATACATGCTCTTCAAAGTTAGAACCTGANTCACTATCNAAAGTAATATCTANTTTTTCTTGAAAGTGATTTGGATGATTTAAATACAATGTTAAATCAGAACCAATAGGAACTTGGTTAGTATCTATATCTATATCAATCCANCCATTTTGATTTGATAANTCTTTACCTACTAATTGATCGTCAAACATTAAAGCAGCNACAACATCTTTTACTTCATGTCCCATCTCATCAAGTATTTTAAGAGAAACGTATGATTCGGTTAGATTTANATCACCTTGAAAATTCAANCTTGTTGGATTAGTTAATCTTAGCGGTATGCTTGGATCACCCAAGACTCCATAAATATGATAATAAAAATCTGGTATGTTTGTATTATTGATAACTAATCCACTAAATTCGGTTCTAACTGAATCTTTTCCTGTATGCANTGCTGGAGCAAGTTCAGTTTTTCTTAATTCTAAAATATCATCCCACATTGCACCACATATTACATTGTTAAATCTTGTATCAGTGTCTAAGTCAGAAGGACCAACCATTGCAACAGCACCTTTTGGGTTTGTTGTACTTCCTGCTGTAACCAATGTTTCTCCAAAACATTTATCTAAACCAACACCAGAATAATCATTTCCAAAATCACCAGTATTACATACAAAACTAAGAACTATTGGTAAATCCCAACCATTATTTAATTGTTCTACTTCTTCTCTGTGGAATAAAGGTTTATGCCATCCATTTGCATCTCCCCAACCTCTATAGTTGACTATACCAATGCCTGAATTCCATGAATTTGCTATCATTGGATTACTAGCTCCATTTTCATAATTTTGCGCGTGATAAAAAACNGTATCAACATNATCATANCCNNANTCATANAANTCNTCNNGAAGCCACAANGANGTCCANCTAGGNGTNACNGGCCAATCCCAAGGCTGAACTCCTTGACCATCTTTAAANTTNCCNGCAACAANNANNGCNTCATNAAACCTATTTAAATTNNTNGNTTGCTCTAANNTTGTATGNTCAATTGTTTTNGCTTTTAANANTANNANATCTTGNATTTGCCTAACAGGCCATCTTCCAATGAAAAATCGAGGATTTTCAACATTTTCTCCAACATAAGTATATGTATAATCAGTTACATCTAACTCTTCTTCATTATAAGATGGTATAGTAAATGTTGGNACAGAATAGGCACCATTCCAGTCACCAACAAGCAATACATACTCAAGCATTGGATTATTATTTTTATATGTTTGCAAATATCCTTTTANAGAAATATTTGAATCTATACCTAGTTGATCTAAAGAAATTACATCAACATCATATCCTTGNGTTTTCTTAAACTTAACAAAATCTTCTCCATTAGANTGATCTCCCAACCAATTTTCTAGATTTTGCGAGGCTAGTACAATTAAATATATTCCTCTTTCGTATTCAGCAGGTCTATTATCAATACCTTTATGAGAAAAAGGTAATTTTAACATATTGTTTGAAAACAATAACGAAAAAGCAAATAATAAAAAAGTAAGTTTTTTAAGCATATTAATCCCCTAATATTAAGTTTATTAAAATTGATATATCTAAAATATTAATACCATCATCCTGATTTAAATCGCTAACACATTTGTAGTAACCATCTGCACTTTCAATCTGTAAAATAATATTTAATACTTTCATAATATCANTAATGNTGATTAATCCATCAAAATTTGAATCTCCTAAATTACAAACCTGATTACCTGAATCTGATACAATTTTTAAGTCTTTTATGATACAGCCTCTATANTAGAGAGATTCATCTGTNTATGTTGATATATTAATAGATAAATCATTTAATTCATTTTCACCAAAATGACCAAGAATTACTGAATTAAAAGATTTATAATTATGACCAGTTAAAGTCTTAACATTAGAAATGTTTCCTTCATTGCTAAAAACAGAAAATTGCAAATAATCATTATCCCATTCATATTCATATTTTACATCAAAAAAAGCAACAATGTCAGTAGCCGCAAAAGACTCATTTAAAGTTAAACTTCCAAAAGAATCGCTAGAGTAATATGATGAAGANTGTGAATATAACTCATTATCAAAATACCAATCTCCTGAATGGACATTCCAATCGTTCGGACTTATACCAGAGTATAACAATTTTGCCCAGCCTAAATTATAGTTTTGCTCAAAATTTGAATCAACAACAAAATTATCTATAACAGGCACGATATGATTAGAACTTGACCCTCTGATAGAAANATTATATGATCCTTCATATAAATTTAGTGTAAAAGTATTAGAAAATATTTCATATTCTTCAATNTCCCACTCACTTTCAANAGTTAGTATTAATGGATCTTCTAAATTATAATAGTCAGGATAATTAAAATTAAAATCTACAACATAANTATTCAAAGGCTCTAAAAAAATATCTTTTTCTAAAAAAGAGGAAGCACTTGGTACAATGTCTGATTCTACATAAGTTTGATAACCTTTTGATTTTACTTGTAATGTAAATGATCCAGGATATAACAATCTTCTAAACCTACCAAATTGATCTGTCATTCTTGGCTTCAACATAGGGCCATCCATTTCTAAAATAGTGACNTCTGCATCTAATGTTTCACTTGAATTAGAATCCATAACTAAACCATTTATTAAATACTTATCTGCTCCTATTTCACCGAAATTATTTCCAGAAGCCCTATTAATTAAATGAAACGCTCCAATTAAATTTCTNTCAATNGTATCCTCAATAATTTGCTCATCATTCGTTTGAATGTTTGAAGTTCCAGCTTCTATTAAATATTGTATACAGCCTGTTTGACTGTAAAACCAGTCATGAGCATTACCTCTTCTAGAAACACTTCCNGATGGNAAATAGGTTGTGATCCCATCCTGTGTNGGTATGAATGAGGCTATATCTCTACCAAGTTTATCAATCACCTCAAAATCTGGACTTTCTTTTGTTTCAGTCCATTTCCATGGATATATCACTTTTTCAGAAACGCAACCTGATCGAGAACTATGATATGCAATTGATAGCAAAAACTTCTTTTCAATTGCAAAATCTCTAATAGCTTGTATTTCTAGTTCTGAAAATGGCTCTTCTCCTCTNTAATAATCATAATTTGAAATATAAGATGGATTGCCAGAGCAACCATAATCTAACTCATATTTATCATCACCAAATATCCAATTAAAATCATAATTTCTATTTAAGTCAACACCATCTGAATCGTTTCCAGGTCCATAAACATAATCAAAAATACCATTAGCATTAATATCTGTTTTATTTTTTCTATACCATTCATCTTGAATCCATTCTCCATTTAACGTGTCGCCATGAACTGTTAAAAGACCTTCAGGGTTATGTGTTGGAACAATCCACAATTCTGTATTTTCTAATGCCATTTTTCGATCAAGATAATTTACAGGATAAAATGCATTTGGATGAAGTAGCCAATCAATCATCTCCATCGCAATCTCTACACCATAAATCTCTTCTGCATGACACTGTCCTAATATTAAAACTCTTGCCTCGTCATTATCTTCATTTGCATTATAAGATAACTTAACTGCATAAATTGGCAAATTGTCATGTGTAGACACACCAATTTGAGATAGTTGATAAATTATTCCACTGTTTGGATATTGTGCTGGCCATGGATTATCATTATTACTGAATTGATCTTCCCAGTCCAATAATTGTTGCTCAACCTCGTAGAAAGTATGATACCTTTCTGACAAAGGCATAATTGCAGATGATATTATGAGTATAACAATAAATATCATTTCATTAAAGATATTTTAGAACTAATGATTGACTTTTCTGATTTAAGTCTAACAACATAAATACCACTGGAATAACTCTGAGCATTCCAAGTGAATGTATGACTACCATTGCTCAATTGATTATTGTAAATAGTCTCAACTAACTTTCCATTTAAATCATAAATATTGATTGATATTTTATCGTTTTTAGGATTATAAAAACTTATATTAACCTCCGGATTAAAGGGGTTAGGATAAATTGAATTTAGACTAAGCTCAATAGGAAAATCATCTTCAACACTTAATTGAAATTCATGAGTGATAGATTGGCCATATATATTATACAACAAGTCTTTACCTGTACTTCTTAAATCTGTCCAATAAATCACATACGATTGCTGCGAATCAGATTTTGAATATAAAGAAATTTTTGGTTCAGTTTGTATATGATACGCATCACAAACAGCAATACCATTATCACCATAAATATACTCACCTTGAGTGTTTATTTCTTGGTAATAAATATCTGTGTGAGTCTGAAGGTTTTCATCACTATTATTTCTTGAATCTTCCCACACAATCATATAATTTCCATTTTCAGCTTTGTATGTATCGACATTTATCTGATCACCTTGACCAATTGCAATTTCATAAGTAGGTCTACCAAATATATCATTAACTTCCAAATCAGATAAATCAACTGTACTGCATGCTAAATTATAATCTATACCACTTTCGTAGTCTTCCCAACATACAAGGACCTCGTTTAAAGTATCATGATATGTAATTTTAGAATTTGTTTGATCATTATCATATGTTGCTATACCTATACCATCTGGGTTACCCATAGCATTTCCATCATAATCAAAAAGTTGACCATAAATATCTGAACCACCCTCTTGTCTGTTATCTCTCCAAATAACAAAAATACCTACTCCAACATCTACAGCATCTTCAATAAATTGATTACTATCAACATCACAAACTCTTTTTGGAAAACCCTGTAAATTTTCACCTTCTGGACTCATAATTGTTATGTTTCCATAATTACCTGACCCTATTTTGTCAAAAATTATGAATGCTCCTCCGCTAGGTGTATTAAAAACATTTCTAACAAAATTATCAGACGCAGGATCATTTGTTAAATTTTTAGGAGCATCCCAATAAATTTGACCATCTATTCCTACTTTTCTTACATAAATATCAGGCCCAGCGAAAAATTCACTTAATGAAGTGAAATAAAATAAGGTATTGTCATCATTTACAAGTAAATCTAAATCTCTACCAAACTCACTTATAAAATCATATTGAAAAAAATCTGTTGGATTTAACCAAGTGCCATTTGAATCTCCAACTAAATTTAAATTTGGAAGGTCGAGTATTTGGAAATATTGAGAATAACCTTCAAATGGATCAACACCAGCTTGAAAATTATCTTGTAAAAAACCCATAAATAAATTATCACCTACTTTTTTTACTTCAGCATTTAATTGTGCAGGATTTTCACTTAAAGAAGCATTTGGTACTGATATTGCATTTTGGTATGTACTACCATAATCATTTGAAACTATTTTTCCAAAATTATATGTAGAATTAACGCCGTTTTCACGATCCTCCCAATACAAAAGGATATCACTATCATTGATTCTTTCAGATTTAATATTGTCTGATTTACCATCTACACCATAATATATCTCCATACCATTTTCTGATAATGTTAATTGACCATTAGTATTTAAATGTTGNGTAAAGATGGCGCCACTTCCTCTTCTTCCATCTTCCCAAAGCACAAAGGCATTACCACTTCCATCATTTCTTACAACAGGACTCTTTTGAATTAATGACTCATTTGATATAACTAAACCATTATCAGGCATTGTGAGTACATTATCTGAACTAATATGCTGAATATAAACATCTGCCTCATCACCGCCATTTCTGTCATCTTGCCAAGTAAAGTATACTCCACCTTCGCCACTTACTGTTAATCTTGCACCAGTCTGAGCATCTTGAGCTGTACATATTGCTAATCCATTTTCATTCCATTGAATAGGATTATCTTGAGATGCTAATATCTTTTGAGCATAAATATCACTATTACCATTTTGATCTGAATACCATACAACATATGCACCTGAATCATCAGCTTTTACTCTGGGTTTTGTTTGCGAAGAAGTCAACCCATCAGTGAGAGGCAAACCCAATGGATAATCTTGAAAATAAGGGTCTCCATTTACCCATAAATACTGCATGTAAATATCAAAATTCTGATTTCTATCATCTTGCCATGTAGCAACAGTAATACCTTCTGTACCACAACATCCTGATGCATAAGTTATCTTAGCATAATTTTGATCACCCTCTGAATCGCAAATTGCCTTTCCACCTTCTTCTGGTGTGCTCCACAATGTATTTATAGTATCATTTTCATGATCAGCTAACATTCTCTGTCCAAAAATATCTAAATTTCCATTTCTATCATCTACCCAAGCCATTGCAGCCTCACCAAGTCCAGCAATTTCTAAACTGATACCATTATGATGAGAATCATTTGTCATAATAGGAANACCTTCACCAGGTTTAATTATCTGATTATCTGCTGAAATATGAGTAGCATAAACATGTTCATATTGACCAACAGTAAAATCTTTCCAAATAATATATGCGCCACCATTACCATCTTTGCACATATTTGGATTTCTTTGTGCNCCTTCTTTAACTACGATAGGTTGTCCCTCTANAGACCATACTAATGANCCATCNGATAATACATGTTGAGCATANACATCACCTTTTGTATCTGGCTCGCTTCTGTAATCTATCCATATAATAAAAGCTCCACCGTTATCATCACCAACTAATAATGGATCTTCTTGTCTTCCGTATGCAGTTGTAACTGCTACACCATTTTCTCCCCATAACTTGTTACCTTGGGCATCAATTTTTTGAACATATACATCTCTCATNCTATCTCTAGTATCTGACCATGCAAAAATGATTTCNCCAGGNTCNCCAGAACCAGCAGTTCTTTGCCATTCAATGTGCTGACCTTGACGAATTGGTGCTCCATCATCTATCCAATCGAATTGTGAAAAAACTGTATTAATTAATAAAAATATAAATATTCTTCTAGATACCATTATTACTCCTGTTTAATTTAAAATATATATAAAAACACCGTCTTCAGTGGAAATTAAAATATTATTTCCATCTACTTTTACTTTATTGGAATATGGAGTTTCTATTTGACCTATAAAGTCCACATTTAAATCTCCATTCCATTGATAAAGTAAAACACCATCTCTTCCAGCTGATAATGCTAAAATTCCATTATCTTCGCTTATTCCATTAATTGTATAGCCATTTGCTATATTTAAATTTTCGATAACATTTCCATTGTCGCCAAGTAAAGATATGTAACATCCATTGCTTGTTGATAAACCTGAAAATAAAACTAAATCTTTTACAAATACCGAATTTACTTCACCAGGTAAATCAAACGATGTATAAACAGCAGGATGAAATCCTCCTTCAGGTTCATATATACCACCAAGACCGGGATTGTAATAATCAAAAACTGAATTTTCACATGCTATTCTGTCNATGTCAACATTGCCAGAAGGACTAAAGTCTTGAATTACATCATAAGAATTACTATCAAAACATAATGATTCACTTAATTGTGANAAAACTTTAATCCCTAATTCNCCATTACTAACAGCTAGCAAACCATCATTATAATGAATAGTTTCAGGTAGAATTCCAAAGTTGTAAGAAAATTCACATGTAGGAGCNGAATTTTGCTCTGGAAATAAATCAGAGTCCCCTATATCAATTAAACCTTTCCAAACTATAGAAGTAGAATATTCATCAAAATCGCCAACAGTACCCTCATCATCACTCTCNGATGAGGAATGTTTTACAAGTGAAAAAACATTAATTTGATTAGCGTTAGTTTGGTCATCTATNGTTGTACTAAGCCAAGTTCCACCATAACAATCTTGCAGATATGAATCTACATATTGATTTGAATTTTCATCTAGTTTGTAAAGCCATATTCTATCAAAAATATCAGTAATAAACGCAATGTTATGATTTTTAGAAATAACAACATCTTGAGCACGATTATCTCCCATTGAATCATCTAAAATTGCATCATTAAATATTGAATCGATACTAGCAATATTCCCCAGATTATCCCTTGTGATATCATAAACAATAAAACCTTGATAATTTGCAGCTACAACCATATGATTATCAGTTATATCTAAATCCATTGCCTCACCATAAGTATCAATTTGTTGTACTAACTGAGCAAAGTCATTTTGCTCTGATTCAACTTGATCTATGCATGCATAGAATAAAAACGAAAATAAAAATATGTAAAATTTCATAATTACCTCAACCTAAATTTAAAAAATATAAACAAACTTTAACCATATTTCATTTCNACTATGATTTTTATAATCTTCAACCCATTCAATTTCACTGTTATTAGATGAATCAACAATCCTTCTAAAATGTCTTAGTGAAAAATTTAAATGTATATTTTTTATTATTTTTTTAGAAGATTCAAATCTTAAATCAAAATCAGAATATGATTTCCAGTTATTTTGGTTGTAAAACCAAGAATCCAAATCATAAAACCTATGGTTAAAATAAAATTTTAAACCCAAACTATTTATATAAGATTTTTTTAAAATTCTTTTAACATATAATTTGAATCCAGTTCTTGTGTATGAACGATCCATTTTAGAAGATTCTAACATTTTCATTGGATCATATGAGATATTGTCAGATTTTAAATATAAAAATCCAAGTGATCCATAATAATTTTTGATTTTTTTAGATTTTAATGTAACCTCAGTTCCAATAATTTTACTATCAAACTCAGTAAAATATTTGTTGTAAAACTGATTATTAAAAATTAAACGATAATCAATCCATGTTCGATCAAAATAAAGTTTATGGGAATATGATATATAAATGATTTCATTAGAAAAGGTACACGGAAATCTTTCATTTGGAACAAGGTCNCGATCAATATATGTTCTTAAATAGTAGTCTGGCATAAGTGAATAAGAAAATTTTAACCACCTNTAAGATGCTAATTTTATTTCATACCTGAATGAAAAAGATGAATACGACTTTAANTCTGAACTACTGTAGTAATTATATTTTAATTTTGTAATTAAATTTGTTTTATAAATATTATTTAAATCAGGCGATAACTTTATCTGTAATGACGATCCAATAATTCCTGAATCATATGTGGTGGCGTCTCCCAAATAATCATTATTTGAATTATTGTTTACATGATAAGTATTTAACTCATTATCTGAAAATCTCATAAAATTATCTTCATAACCAAATGAAAATTCATATTTATAAGAAATTGGTATTTCATAAGTAAAAATAAAACTTAATAAAATCAAGTAAACATAACTAACTATTCGGGTCATAACTTCTCATTTGTCTACTTATTTGATTATAACTTATAAATCCAATGTATATTGTACTTCCTAAACATATAACTAAACCCAACCAAACTACTAACATATTAAACATTTTTGTATTATATAAATTTCCTTTTCCTATATCTAGTAATCCATCTTGATCGAGATATTCTTCGTTATCATTCCATGTACCATTATTATTTAAGTCAAAAAAGATTTCGGGTGTACCGCTTAAATCTTGACTCCATTTAAAACCTTCACGATCCCATTTTCCGTTTCCTATTTGATCTAACTCATCTGAAATAAAACTATTAAAATAACCAATATCAGAACCTTTGATCAACTTTTCAATTTCGGTTATATTNATCAGTGGTATATTTGAATCTGCGAACTTTACCATCACACTGCTTCTTTTTTCAAATGGTGGCAAAACATCTAAAACATCTTTTGCTTTTACAAAGCCATAATTATCTTTTAATTTATTTTTACCTTTGTAACCAAAACTAGCAACACCTCCACCAATATTAACATATGCATCGTAGCATGACAATGTACCATTAGAACATGATTTTTCATAAAATGAAATTCTTTTGTCAATACTTGTTTTAAGTATTGATCCAGTTGTATCATTTAATACTTCATCAATACTCAAGCCATGTAAAATAAACAAATCATTTAAATTTTTGTCTGGATATAATGATATCATCAAACTATCTAAACTTTGCCTTTTACTATCCCCTCCATAAATTTTTCTATATCTAGTACCTCTTTTTAGATAATCTGCACCACCTCCATATGTAAATTTATCACTAACTTTATTTGTAATTTTATTATCAAAAAGAATTTTTTCCATTTTTGGCCAAGACAAATTCATATCTGTAGCACCCCAACTTGATGCTCCTAATGAAGAAATCGAAACATATTCTAAACCCATTACTTCACAAGCCATTAAAACGGCTATGTTAGCACCTGGCATNGACCCTGTCATTGATATAGCAACTGTATCTCCTTTTGATAAACCAGCTTTAGAAAAGTGATCAATTATCAGTGCAGAAAAATTTGGCTTTAAAACGGTAGATTTAGCTTCATACTTTCCTATATCAGTTAATAAAGGGCTAGTTTCAGTATTTAAAAAAACTAAACGCGTATCAAATGGATCTCTTGATAAAAATGGATATTTTCTACCATATTTNTTTAAAACATTTAAGGCATTCTCCATTTTCTCAGATGAAGCAATTTTTAATTCATAATCTGAAGATTTGAAAGTAACCACAGATGAAGATACAAAATAATAAACTACAATATTTATCAGTGCTAAAAAAACTAAGATTCTAGTTTTTTGTATTGAAGGTCTAAACATAAAATGTACCTCCACTTATAATAATCATAATCAGTCTCGTTGAAATTGCAATTATAAGTATTACGCTNATTGTTTTAGATACACCCTGTCTATCCATCCAACTAGCTATTAAACCAGGTATAATATTACCAATAGAAGAAATATCATAAGTCATAAACGTATAAATTTCTGGATTAAAATATATTTTAGATATGTATCCAAAAATAAACCCAAGCATTAAACTTAGAACTAATCTTCTTTTTCCATAAACAAATATAAAATTAGATAATATTTTAATAATTAGAACTACTAAGATTGCAATTGAAAAAGTAATAACGATTTTAAAAGGTTCATGCAAATAAAGAGCTATATATCCAGGAACAATNACTCCACCAGCAGTTACACCTAAAGTTTCAGTCAAAAACAAACTCAGACACATACCTATCCCTATGGCAATTCCTATAAATTGTGCATTTTCAATCAACTTTATATTCCTTCATTTTTTTCATCAAAAGCTCTCCCCAGCCAACAATATTTCCAATTCCTAAAACAACATGATTAGATAAAGATTCATCAAAGAATTTAATNAAATCTGACTGTTTTATAGAATAAGGAAATTTATAAATTTTAATTTTTTTGTTTTTTTCAGATAAATCTTTTAATTCGGATGGGAGATTTTCCCCTCGCAAAACTAACACATTAGGTTNTAATTTTTTAAAGATTAAATCAATTAATTGAACAGTTCTATACTGCCTATCTAGTCTAGTATTTAAGAAAATTGCAAATTTTTCTCTATTTAACCTTTCATTAACCAGCTCCCAAGTTTTAAGTGTTGAAGCAGGATCATTTGCCGCAAAAGCATTAATAAACTCAAAGTTATTATTTTTGAATTTAATTTTCCACATGGTTAAAGCTCCTGGGTCTGGAGTNCATCTACTCATTCCCTTTAATGCAATATTTTTTTCAACACCACATAATTGACAAACCTTAAGTGCTAAACTGATATTTTCTTTGTGTTCTAAATATTCAAAATCTGATATATTATCATTATCAATTTTATCTTCTACAGTTGAATAAATTTTAGAATTTCTATCTTTAGCAATTGACTCTAATAAACTGAGCTGCTTATCTTCTGCAGTAACTAAANTTCCATTAAAAGGTATGGTATTTGCCATAGATTTAGTGATTTGATTAATTGAAATACCCATTTCGTCTAAATGGTCAGGCCTAACATTTGTCATAACTCCAATGGTTGATCTTACAATTTTATGTTCTGATATCCATTGGTACTGAGGATTAACTGCCATACATTCAATTACTAATGCATCTGGTTTAATCTTAGAAAACCTTCTAATCAAAGATATTTGCTCACCAATTGAAGCAGATCTTAATCTGTGAATGTATTTATCATGACCAAACTCATCTATAATTCTTGGAGATGTTCCTGTAGTTTTGGCTACTGTTTTAACACCACCTGANCGTAAACCTGCAGCAATNAGACGAACAACACTAGACTTTCCCCTGGAGCCATTTACATGGATTCTAATTGGAATCTTAGATAAACTTTTTTGATGAATTTTAAATTCAATAAGGCCAAAAAATAATATAAGTATTACTAATATTGATAAAATTAGTATCATTACAAATGTTACCTTATAAATTTACTATAACTTAATTATCAAGAATATTACTTACTAATATTACAACATCTAATATATTTAAGATATCATCTTGATTCATATCGCCAATATAATCTGGTTCAGTTTGATCCAAAATCATTGAAAGTAGCAAAACTACATCTAAAACATTTAGAAGTTCATCATCATTAACATCACCATAAAATATAAATGGTGACTCNGTGGTNACAAATAAAGCAGAACCATTTGATAATCTAGTAGCACCAGGNGGNTATTCNTTATTATAAGTATATTGTAAACCTTTGTTNCCNAACTTNTTTTCAATCCCTATAGTTGCATAAGCNCCATGATCTGGTCTACCTCCCTCTGGATAATAACCATCNGAAGTATTNTTAAAAGTTTTATATTGCATTTTAAATTCNCTATCACCAGTTGAAGTATCAGTTCCATTNTAAAGAATAATTTGAAAATCTTCATCAGAATTGCTTACTTGAGTTCTCATGTCAGACCATTCTACGACCATATAATCACAGTCGTCTAATTGACAACCATCTGGAAATGATTTATAAAACACGTCTCCNCCTTGACTAGTTTTCATATCATCCCAAAAAACAGCAATCATTGGAGATGGACCTCCAGCACCTGGTATTGGATAATTTCTAAATGATAATACATCTGTTCTACCTAAAACAATCCAACCATTGGTACTAACAGTAATTTCATTATAAGTTTCACCATAAAAATTAAAATCAAATGGAAGGGTAACTATGCCTGTACTATTTGTTGCATTATTGCCATCACCTCCATCTGTCAAATTTAAATCTTGACCGGAACCACCATAATTAGTATCAATTTCGATCCATTCATATGCTGGAACAAACTCATATTCAATGTCAGCAGAATCATAAATATAATAACCATATTCATTTGGACCTAAGGGATCAGTATTAACAACAGTACCTACAGTTAGATTAACAAAGTTACTTCTTGAATAATTATTTTGATCAGAAAACTTAAGTTCTACAGGAAAAACCGAACCATTTAAAATATTAGGGCTAAATTCTAATGTTGGAGATATATCAGCAATCCCAACTTGATTTATATCCAAATCACCGAAAGAAACAAGATTATTTTCTACACTAATAAGATTTGAATTTGACACCACAGTTGCTGTGGTACCTGGAGATAATANATTACCTTCATTTTGAACTTGTAAAAATAAATCTACTGATTGACCTGGCTCAGGAAATTCTGTTGTTAAAAAATCATTTACAACAATTTTAGGTGAATTTACNATTAGAGGTAAATAAATTTCCCAACTATGATTATTACCATCAGATAAACTTAATATGAAATTAATCTCATCNCCATAAACAGCACNNTCAGATAATGANACATTAAAAATATCATTATTTTGNGCCCATTCATTATTNCCTGATAAANTCCAACTTGAAACACTATTATTAATTGTAACATNCTCACTATTTGATTGTAAAATGCCAGTAATTTCACTGATTATTTCAGATCCAACAGATTGNAAATATATTTGAGGNAGATTAAAGTTTTCACCCGAATTAGCATTTATTGTTTCGCTAATACTATAATTAATTGCATAATCACCAACTATATTTAATGAATTTTCAAGCGGTCTATAATTTTGTTTTGTTNNAGTCACATATAATGTGCCAATTTGATTATTATTATCCCAATCAAAAGACACATTACCATTTTCATCTGTGTAATTTGATTCAAATATTATATCNTCGCCCATAAGAAGCGTAACTCTTGCATTTTCAACCAATTCACCCTCTAAATTAGAAACGGTAAGATTTAAATGATTAGATCCTAATTGTATTTGAGTAGGCAAGCCTTCAACAATGAAATCTTTTGGAGTATCAGTCCATAAATGTAAAGCAGGATCTCCCATNAGATTTGTCCACGCACTAAACGCACCAACACAATCACCAGGGTTTGAAGGATAAGTTCTATAAATGGCTAATCTACCACTTGTAGTAGCACTTCCAGCATATGTTACTCCATTAGAATAAATTCCTTCATATATACCCATATTTAAAATATTATTATAGGCTGTGTGAGTTCCAGTAGTTGAAATACCAACACATCCTACTGCACCCTTTGGATTACTAACTGATCCAATTCTAATAAAATCTTCACTATCATCATCATAATTATAGTCACCTGTACCACACGTTAAAACGGTCGCAAAAGGTGTATAATAACCATTTGATAAATTATTACCATTACTTGGCATATATGCGCCACCACTACCATATATTCCCCTGTAATTATAATACATGATTCCTCTATTAAACTGATCTTCNAAATAATCTTCTAATTGACTATCACTNCCACCATTTAAATCTGCATTTACATCATTATGTCCATGCACATTCATGAGTTCCCTAATCCATTCACTAGTGATTGCACAGGATAATCCTGATTGAGTTGGATCTCCAATTAATCCAGACCTATCAAACCACCCTCTATCAGTTTGCAATACAGCTTTTTCATATTGAATAGTTTTATTAATGATATTATTTAAATCACTACTACTATCTGCAGAAATTCTTCCAATTACAACTTCTGGAAGAAAATCATTTCCTTCAATGTATGTATATCTAACATCGCTTGCACCTTCATATGAATACCAACCACTTCCCCACTCATAATAGTCACACGCAATATTGTATGCACCACCAACATCTCCTACTAGACCTACTATTTCAGGAGGGTTTTGCCAAGTAGAGTATGCATTACTAATGTAATTATTGATTGCGTTTTCGCTTGAGCCTGATTCGGAAGTTGGAACTACAGCCACATCATAGCCTTGCTTGTGCCTCCATAAAACCAAGTCTTCAAAATATCCATTATTACATGAATTGCCGCCGCAAATATAAAGTATTGAAGGTGTTTGATACTCTTCTGATCTTGAAGTTCTTTCATAGTTTATAATTTCTGACTGGTAAAATTCTTCAAAAACTCTTGAATTTTTTAAAGGTAAATTATACTCAACTTGACTAAATCCTGATTCAATTATATTAATTTTAACTGAACTATATACTTCTAATTTTTTAGTTTCAGGAAAATATTTGTAGGGTGTAATCCCAATTTGGTTTATGACTACATCACGCCATACTTGAGGCTGAGAAACATATAAACTTTTATTTGGATAAGTATCATAATTAACATTTGAATCAATCTTGTAATTCTCAAACTCTATTTGATCAATAAAATATGATTCTAATACTTCAATATCAAACTCATAATTTTTGCTTGGATCAATTTGAAATAATGTAGAATAAACTGGAAGTTGAGGTTTACCTTCATCCATAGTTAAACCAATTAAATCATTAGTAACAAATTTAGATTTACCATCTACCGATTTTATCTCAACTTCATTTGGCTCAAACAAAATAGAAGTAAAACCTTGAGTTTCAGATAAAATTGAAAAATTATCAATTTTAGATAATTTTTCTGCAGTAAAGAGACTAGTCATAAATAATAAAATTATAATTTTATTTTTGCTCATTATTTAACCTTTCAAATTGATAGCATAAACCATATTTTACGAAATGTATTTTAACAATTATAAAGTTTTATTCAGTGTTAAATATTGTTTCAAAATGTAATTTAGTTTTCAGGGTTTAATATAATATTAACAAGCAAAACTATATCTAAAACGTTTAAAATTGAATCAGAGTTTATGTCTGCATTTTGATTATATTCACCAACTAGCACATAATTGACAAGAGATACTATATCTAGCACATTTATTAATCCATCAGAATTGATATCTCCTAAAACATCAAAATTAGGTAACTCTGTCGTTATCAAAATCGCTCTATTATTAAATAATGGAGATGCGCCAGGGGCATACTGATTGTTGAAAGTATATTGAAGACCCTCATTTCCGTACATATTTTCAATTCCAATAGTTGCATAACTACCATGGGTCGGTGTTCCGCCTTCTGGATAATATCCGTCAGAAGTATTATTAAAAGTTTTATATTGTATTTTAATATCTCCATCACCTGTTTCAGATTCAAGATTTGGAGATAAAATAACCTGAAAATCCTCTTCAGATGAATTATCATAAGTTCTCATGTCTGACCATTGAATCACTATTGACTGATTATTTTGACCATCATCAATAACTTTATAAAATACATCACCACCGCTTGTAGTTTTCATGTCATCCCAAAATGCTGCAATCATTGGTGATGGTCCACCAGCACCAGGTATAGGATAATTTCTAAATGATAGGAGATTAGTTCTACCAAGAGCAATCCATCCATTTGTACTAACTGAAATAACATCATATGGTTGCCCGTAAAAATTGAATATAAATGGCAAATCAATTGCTTTAGTACTACTAGACGCTCCATTTCCGTTACCTGAATCAGACAAGTCTAAATCAATACCATCTCCTCCATACTGCGTATCTAATTCAATCCATTCAAATGTTGGCGATAAATTATAGTCAGTATCTCCCATGTCATAAATATAATAACCATGCAAATCTGGACCTACAGGAGAAAATCTATCAATTTCACCGACTGTTAAATTTAAAACTTCAGTTCTATCATATCCATCATCATTAAAAAAATTTAGTTGCATTGGAAAAACTGAGCCTTTAAAAATAGATTCACTATATACTAAAGAAATATTGTCGCCTATCAAATTACTAGATATTTGTTGTCCAACATCAATATTACCAAAGCTAATATTTGAGTCGTTTACTAAAATTTTATTAGTTGGCGATACTAATTCAAGATTTAAATTATTAATTGGTAAGTTTCCATCATTGCTAATATCTAAAGATAAAACTACTGATGAACCTGGTTCATCTGAACCTTCTACAATTGTATAATTTGAAACGTTAATTTTTGGAGAATGAATATTTATTGGAATATGAAATGTCCATTGATTATCATCTGAGTTAACATTTAATATTAGTTCAATATCATCTCCATAAACTGCATCACTTAAAAGTTCAAAAGTATATCCATCACCTATTGCAATTTGATCTACTGAAATACTAGTGTAAAAGGACTCACTATCAATAATATTTACATATTCTGAACTAGTTGATAACACAGCATTTAAATTATTAATATTTTCATTACCAAAGTTTGCAATTGGAATATTTAAACTTACAGTTTCACCTGGATTTATATTTCCATCATTATTACCATTTGTGTCATTGATATAATTTTCCAATAATGTATAATCTGGATAAATAGCATATCCACTTGTTGAGTTTATTTGTATTACACCTTCAAATGGTCTATAATTTCTTTTTGTGACAGTTAAATATAAATCTCCTTCTTGATATTCATTCCATGAAAAATTTATTTTACCATTTGAATCAGTTAGTTGAGTTAAAAAGATTGCATCACCTAATATATTCTCATCTTGGTCACCATGTAATAATGATTCTGCTTGTCCAGGTGGCGTCCAATATAAACTTGCTACTGCTCCTCCACCATTTTCATAATATTCCATTACACATTGATAAATACCTTCATCTAAATATATACTTCCAGTTCTATTTGCTGGAGCTTGGTCACTCCAAACATCTATTACTGATTGACCATCTACATATAATCTTAAACCATCATCTGTATAAGTTCTAAAATTATAAGTACCTGCAGTTTCAGCTTCTATCTCCGTTGACCATCTAATTTGAAAATCATCATTAGGGATAGAATTATCAGGACTTCCATTCCCCCAATCAAAATTAATAACATCATCTTCTCTAGTAAAAACGAAATCACCAAAATTAGGAGAGCCACCTGTACCAGGACTTGAATAATAATCTCCAGTAAATGTATTATTTTCGTCATCAGATTCACCATTATCTTTCATTAGAAGAGTAACTCTCGCATCTTTAATAGCATTACCTTCTGAATCTTGAATTGTTAAATCTAGATAATTTGAACCAAGTGACATTGTACTAGGAAATTCAAGAGAAAAATCTTTCGGTTTATCAGTCCATAAATGCAATGCAGGATCTCCAATTAAATTAGTCCATGCAGCAAAAGCACCTACGCAATCTCCTGGATTAGATGGATAAGTTTCATATAAAGCTAATCTTCCGTTTGTTACTGCAGAACCCGCNAATGAAATTTTNTTTGAAAATAAACCCTCATATAGACCCATATTAACAATATTATTATATGCAGTATGAGTTCCTGTAGTAGATGTACCTACNGCAGCAACAGCACCTTTTGGATCATTGACAGAACCCATTCTTACAAAACCNTCACTTGATGATGTNCCATTAAAATCTCCAGTACCACAAGTTATAGTAGAAACAAAAGGNGTNTANTAACCATTNTTAAGATCATTAGAATTTGGAGGATAACTTCCTTCTCCATAATAAAAACCTCTATAGTTATAGTACATAATACCTCTATTAAATTGATCAATCAAGAATTCATTTAATTGATTTCCTCCTCCATTAATATCTAAATCAACATCATCAAAACCNTGAATTTCCATTACTTGATCTATATATTGATTAGTAATAGCGCATGATAAGCCAGATGTNGTTGGGTCTCCAACTAGACCAGCTCTATCATACCAACCTAAATCTGTTTGTTCTTGAGCCTTTTCATATTTCAGTGTTTTATTTACTAAATTATANAGATCACTTGTCCCNTTAGCAGAAATTCTTCCTATAACAACCTCAGGTAATAAATCATTTCCTTCAATATAAGTATACTTAACATCGCTAGCCCCATAATAGCCTCCCCACTCNTAACTATCNCAATCAATATTGTATGTTCCTCCAACATCACCNACTAAGCCGACTATTTCAGGAGGATTTTCCCAATTTTGATATGCATTTTCAATATAATCATTTATATTATTTTCACTACTTCCAGTTTCANTTGTAGATACNACCGTNACAACATATCCTTGTTTGTGTCTCCAGTCAACCAATTCTTGAAAATATGCATTATTAATTGAACTNCCTCCACAAATATAAAGAATCGAAGGTATTTGATAATCTTCAGATCTATCTGATCTGCTGTAATTGATTACAAAGTTTTCATATAGTTCTTCAAATATATATGATCGTTTTTGAGGTAAAAAATAATCATAATCTATTGAGTTAGTTTCATTAATATTNATTTGAACAGCATCAAATACTTCTAGTTTGTTTTCATTAGCAAAATATTTGTAGGGNGTAAATGAAATNTGACCCAATACTAAACCACGCATTATCTGAGGCTCTGATAAATTTATATTTTGCTCTGGAAAAAAAATATTATCATTTTTATTAAAATTTTTGAGTTTAATGTTTTCTATTATATAAGAGTTTAAAACCTCAAAATCTACATCATATTCAAAACCAGGATTCATTTGAAAAGCAGATGTATATATTGGTAAAATAAATTCTTCATTTTGATTAGCGAAACTATTTAAGTCATCATCTTGAAAGACAGCATAACCATCTGAATCTTTTTCTATTTCAATTTGCGGTGTATTAAATATTATTTCTGTTGATTTATTATCAATTTTGGAAATTTGAAATATTTTATTATCATTAATATTTGAAGAAAAGATTAAACAAGTGAAAATAAAAAAAAATTTAATAAAAAAAAGCATTCGAATCCTCCGTCATGTTCATGTTTATTATAATAAACAAAATCTTAACTATCTAAAAAATATATGTTTCAATATGTAATGTATTTTTTAAAATAAAAATTATTAAAGTTGCAAGGGCAATAGAAGTCCCATATGGTAAAATAATAACCTTTTCATTGCNTATAACTCTTAAAATTAACCAATGAATAATTGAAAACAAAGAGGCAAAAAAAATAATCAATAACGAATCAAAAAATCCAACCCAGAATGTTATCGATCCAATCAAAATAATATCGCCATANCCCATTGTATCTTTTCTAAGTAAATAACTAGTTAGTAGCATAATAATTAAAAAATATACTAAAATGACAATCATAGAAATAAAATGAAATTTTAAATCATGATAATCAATAATTAAATAATTTATGAGTGAAGATAAAAAAATTAAAATATTTAATTCCAAAGGTATATAAAAATGATTAAGATCTGTAAAAAAAATTGCTATAAGACATGATGCTATTATTAGAAAAAATATTTGATTAGTAAACCCTATTATAAAATAACAAGTCCAAATCCATAAAAGCATTGAANCAANTTCAACAAATGGATACCTTAAAGATATTTTTTGATTACAACAAAATGATTTCCCTTTTAATATAATAAATGATAATACAGGAATATTATGATACCACTTAATATNAGTTTTACATAATGGACAATGTGATGAAGGACTAATTATAGATTCTTCTTTTGGAAGCCTATGAATGATTACATTTAAAAAACTACCAAATACTAATCCTAAGACAGCAAACAAANAAACTATCATATTAGTTTAGAAAGCACTTCCAAATTTGAAAATAGGCATATATACTGCAACTAATACGATACCAATGATAACTCCAATTAAAATAATCAATGCTGGTTCTATAATAGAAGTTAGTCTATCAACTATAGCATCTACTTGCTTGGAATAGAAGTCAGAAACTTTGATTGCTAATTTATCAATTTCACCTGTTTCTTCNCCAGTATTCATNAANTGTATTAAAACACCAGGAAAAATTTCTGTTAACTTTAAAGCATCAGAAATACTACTACCATTTTCAATTTGCTTTGCTGCTTTTTCGATTGCAAGTTCATAAACTCTATTTTCAACTACTTTTTTCACCAAATTCATTGTATCAATTACAGAAATACCCGAACCAACTAAAATACCAAATGTTTTTCCAAATTTACTTAAAACACTTTGATTAAAAATTGACCCAAATATAGGAAGNCTCAAAAGCATTTTATCTCTTACCAACCTTCCTCTATCTGTTAAAAATACTAACCATATACCTATTANTGTTAAAAAGATAAATGAAAAAAAAGTGACNAAATTATTACTAAGCCAATCTCCAGTATCTAATAACATTTGTGTATAAACTGGCAAATCAGCATTTAACTGATCATATACTGATGTAAATTGAGGTATGATAAATGCAAATAAAACTACCATTACCATACCTAAAAATATTAATATAAAAGTTGGATAATACATAGCAGATTTTACTTTTCTCTGCGTATCTTCCATTGCTTCTAAATATTTAGCTAACTCTTCAAGAGTAGTTGCTAATTTACCACTGACTTCACCAGCACGAACCAATGAAACATATAGATTATTAAACACTCCAGGATGCCTATCTAAAGCATCTGATAAAAGCAAACCTTTTTTTACATCACTTTCAATCTCAGTTATGACCTTTTTAAAACCCTTATGCTTTTCCTCTTTTGACAAAAAAGTAATAGCTTTTTCAAGCGTCAAACCTGCATTAAACATTGTAGATAATTGTCTCGTAAAAAAAACTAAACTTGTAAGAGGTATGCGATTTTTTAATTTATCAATAGAAAGATTAAATCTTTCCATGAAAGGTCCCATAAAATCAAAAGATGTATCGCGCTCATTAATTTTAACAATAGATAAGTTATCTGCAGTTAGAATGTCAGATGCTTCTTTTATATTTGATGCAGATATTACATCCTCTTTACGAACACCATCTTGAGTTCGTGCTATATATGAAAANTCAGGCATTAAACATCTTCTACTGTTGCTCTTAAAATTTCTTCAACAGTACTTACTCCCTCGTTAATTTTATCAATTCCAGCTTCTCTTAAGGGAGTCATACCATTTTTTATTGCTTGGCTTTTAATTTCAAATTCACTTTTGCCATCAAATATCATTTCTCTGATAGATTTATTAACCTCAAGGATTTCATGAATGGCTGTACGACCTTTNTATCCAGTATTATGATTTTGTTGAGTTGGCTTACCTTTATAAAATGTCATTTGATTTGCATTTTCAGATATACCTAATCTTTGAAGTTGTTCATTAGTTGGTGAATCTTCTATTTTTTCATTTGAATCAATTGTTCTAACAAGTCTTTGGGCCATAATTAGATTTAAAGATGATCCTAATAAAAATGGAGGTATACCTAAATCAAGTAATCTAGAAATTGTTGAAGGTGCGTCATTAGCATGAACTGTACTAAATACAAGGTGACCTGTCATGGAAAATTTAACAGCAATATCTGCTGTTTCTTGATCTCTAATCTCACCAATTAACAATACATCAGGGTCTTGTCTAAGTATTGATCTTAATGCTGCAGCAAAAGACAAACCAATTGCATCATGGACCTGTATTTGATTAATACCTGGAATTTGATACTCNACAGGATCTTCAACTGTAGTTATATTTATATTATCTGACTTAATTTCCTGAAGTGCAGCATATAANGTTGTAGATTTACCACTTCCNGTTGGGCCAGAAATAATAATCATTCCATAAGGTTGATTNATCCATTTTTTAAATTTTGATAATTTATTATCAGGAAATCCTAAATTTGATAAATTAAGTTCTTTATCACCACTTCCAAGCAGTCTTAAAACCGCTTTTTCTCCATGTACAGTTGGCAAAATTGATACACGAACATCAATCTCTTTTGAGCCCATTTTTAATTTCATTCTACCATCTTGAGGAAGTCTATGTTCAGCAATATTTAATTTAGATAGAATTTTAATTCTAGTTATCATTCCATTTAGCGAAGTAATAGGAGGAGACATAATTTTAGTTAAAACACCATCAACTCTTATTCTAATATTAACTTCTGTTTTACCTGGCTCAATGTGTATATCTGTTGAACCCTCTTTGATTGCTTGAGTTAACATTAAATTAACAAGTTTTACAAAAGGAGCATCCTCTGCAGAAACATTTTCTTCTGCTAAATCAACTTCATCTTTATCATCGTCATCACCACTTACAACACTAATATTTGAAATTGCACTTTCTATTTCATCTGACTGTTTAATTGTTCCATACAATTTGCCAATAGCATTTTCTATTGCAGTTCTTCCAGCAATTACAATTTCAGGATTTAAACCTGTAATTTTTCTAATACCATCTATAGCATCTAAATCTTCAGGATCTTCCATTGCAACTANAATTCCTGAATCTGTCTTATTCATTGCAATAACATGATTTGCTCTTGCAAACTCTTCTGATAACAATCCGACATTCTCTTCCGATAAGGCTAATAAATCATTTTCTAAAACATGTTTGTGACCCATCTGCTCTGAATATGCTTTAACTAAATCAGCTTCAGTAATGATATCTTGATTAATTAATATTTGACCTAACTTTTCATTAGTTTCTTTTTGTTCAGATAATGCCTTTTGTAATTGAGCTTCAGTAATTACATTATGATAAACTAGTATATCGCCTACCTTTTGAAATTGAGGGTTAAATGACATTTTTAATATTACTCCTATCTATCTTTTCTTATGGTTGACAATTTTTATATAAGATTGTATTTAAATCTGCACTTTCACCATTAAGTGGATCTAATAAATAGGCTCTCATATATACGTTGTTACATGAAAATACATCCGGNTCATCAGGATTTGTATTTTGACAGTTATCATTTGGTAAGCGTACAATCCAGTAAACTTCTCCATTAGCATCTGTAATTTGTGTTGCACTTGCAGGAATTGGTGGGTCGAATTCATAACCCATTTCTTCATCTATTTCAGTATCATCACTTGATACAAAATTAAATGCTGAAGCATCAAAAACAGCCATTAGTAATGTACCTAAAGAAACAGGATCACCATATGCATCAGTTAAACTTCCTCTAACTAAAATATCCAAAGGTTCATCATCAGATGCGCAATAATCAATAACNGTTGGAGAAAGTGGTATAATTTCAATTGAGCAATCTACGCAAGGATTAAAATAACCTGTACCCGAACCACTACTTGCGCCTCCATTNTACAAACAACTNCCAATACTTCCATCAGACGATCCTGTTGCNCCAGCAATAAATTCCCATGANCANACTGATTTTGCTGCGCATTCTTCACTGTATTGTTGATATTGAATTGAATTTAAACCAGATATATTGCAAAAAGGGTCGTCTGGAGCAATAATTCCAGCCGCTTCCCACTCTCCTGTAAATGGATCATCAATTCCATCTCCATCACCATCAAATGAAAATTGCTGTTCATCAAGACCATTAACTAATGGAGCATAATGACATCCAGCTCCATCAGCAATGTTTTGTTGCCATTCTGGAATTGAAGCAACTGCAGTTTCATTCCAAATACAATTATATGGAGCTTGAGCAGAATTTTCAGGAGATTCACATTCTTCTTGTGTAAATAAAGTATTACAATATCTCTCTGATGTTATAAAATAACATTCTCCAAATTCTTCATTCCATGTACATCCAAGATCTTCATTTGAGACACAATCAAATTGGGCAAAATCTTCACATCTTGCACCACCACTACAAGCAATTACATCACCACCTACTTGACCTGATACTTTTGCGCATATTTGACCAGTGCTAAATATTTCTCCAGATGTATAATATGCATTTGTACATGCTTGTCCAGGTTCTCCAGCTCCACAATTTCCTATTTTAGAATCTGGATCTACAGACGCAATATACTCAGGATTTATATACCAGTATACGCTTGTTGAATCAGCAATTGGATTTGTCCATTCATCCCAAAATGTTGCAGTAATTGGAATTGAAAATACACCACCTCCTGTACTATCAGCCTCAGCCCAACCCGCTACAACTTGTCCATATGCTGCTGGACCTGTACTAATTGCCGCAACAATTCTATCTGCTTCATAAATTACATCAGAACAAATACCCTCGTCACTTACATTTTCAATTTCACATAATTGAACTCTCATCGTCACAATGCCAGGCCTATTACCACTATTTAAAGTAACACTTGCCTCACCATTTGTAGTTTCAGAAACAACAAAAGGTGAAGTCCCATCAGATGGAATACCATCTAACATAATATCATTACTAAAATCGCCATCACCTACTGGACATATNCCATCAATTGGATAAGGACATGGTACAGAAAAAATTACAGCATATGAATCATTAACTACATTACCACCACCATCTTTAATAACAGCATTAATTGTTACTGACTCAGTTCCNCCACCACCTGTTACTTGTAAATTATTTTCTGTAGGAATCTCAATTTCAACATTAATTGCTTCCCCAGAAAGAACTTCAATAAAGGTTTCATCAACTAAATCATCATATGTTGCTCTAATTTTTCCAAAACCTGTTTCACTCAAAGGGGTAAAAATACTTTGAACCATTCCAACTGAATCAGTTTTAACATACTCAGGATTCATTTCNCCAAAATCAACTGTTCCATCAGGACCATCTTCCGGAACTAAACTTTGAAAACGAACATATTGATCTGGTATACCTACACCTGACTGACCATTTAAAGTACCAGTCAAATAAGCAGTAACAACGGATTCTTCTCCAATCGAAATTGTGTCTGGAAGGGCAGTTAATATATTTAATGTTTCATCCTCTGTTTGTAAATTTCCATCTTCGTATAAAATACTAATTGTATCATTAACTGAAGGCTCATCTTCCACAAAAGTTCTGATTTTAGTAACTAAATTGAAGTTGAATGCTCCATCAACTAAATTTGAAGATGGACTTATAAAGAAAGTTTGTTGTGCTCCAGAAGAATCTGCAGCCACACTACTAGATGATAGATATCCTGGAGAATTATCTAATATTTCAAATCTAATAGTTAATCCATTAATAATTTGGCCACCAAACTCATCTATTGGTGTTACCGTAAAATCAATAGACTCATCTTGATTTAAATCAACGACATCAATCGTAAATGTACCATTATTATCTATCATCAAATCATTTGCACTTAAATCAGCACCAGATACGTCTTCACCATCAACAGGTGATCGACTATCACATGATAGAGTAAATATAAATAAATAAACTAAAGTTAAGTATCTTAATAAATTATTCATCTTTTTTTCCCTCCTCAACTTTATCTTCAGATGTATTTAAATCACCCTCTACATCATAAATCGGTTGAATAGTTTGAGTTTCTAAATCTTTTTTTGTATCATTTGAATTATCTGGTTCGTCAATGGAATCTTCTGCCTTTAAATGTGATTCTGATTTAACAATTCCAGAATATGTGTCTTCAACAATTTTAGGTGTTATTTGTATTATTAAATCTGTCTTTCTTTCAATTTCAGATGTAGTTGTAAAAAACCTTTTACCCAAATAAGGAAGTTTCCATAGAAATGGAACTCTGTTAGTTTCATACCTTTTATCGGTTCCTAGCAAACCCGCTATAATTATGGATTCATCATTTTGAACTCTTATTGTTGTATTTGAAACTCTTTTTTTAACCCACGGAATGTTTTGGTCAGGACCTATAAAATCATAAATCGAACTAACTTCAGGTGTTATCTCTGTTGTTATAAATCCATCTTTATTAACAGTTGGCAATATATCTAGTTTGATACCAATTTCTTCTCGCGCCACTTGAACTTGACCCCCAACACCACCACTAGATAAAATATATGGTACAACATCTACCATTGAAATACTTGCCTCATGACCGTTAATTGTTACAACCTTTGAATTTGCTAGCACGGTTGCTTCATTATTTTTAATTAGCATATCAAGTGTTACATCAAAAGCTGTCATTTGTCTACTAAAACCTAAACTATTGTTACCATCCATTCTTTGAAAATACATTTGACCTGGTAATTGCCCAGTAGTTTGTGGCTCAAATGCTTCAATAATTTCACCAGCATCACTTATTGTGTAACTCATACCTGGAACTAATGAGCCTGTCATTCCACCACCCTCAACTTTAATTGGTGATGCATTTTCAGCAATAACAGTTGATAATTGAGCCAGTTTTGACCAATCAATACCTAATTTTTCTTCATCAGCAGATGAAATTTCTATTAATCTTGCTTCAAGCATAATTTGTATTGCGGGTATATCAATTGATTGTATAACATCTTCTATTTCAGCAATTTTTTTAGGACTAGCCTTAATCAGTAATTTATTACTTGATTTATCTATAGTTACGTTTTGTGTTATATTCTTTAATAAATCTTTTATATCTGTAGCATTTGCATACTTTAATTCAATCACATAAGTCATTAAACCAATTTCTTCGTTAAGTTTACTTGCTTCAGCCACTAAAATAGAATTTCCTTTGACTTCATAACTCAAACCAGATGCTCTGATAATTAGATCAAGAGCCTCTAGTATAGGAGTATCATCCAAATGTATGGTTAACTTTTTGTCCTGGGCTACCGTTGGACCTGTAACTATATTATAATCACTATCTTCAGCAATAATTGAAAGAATTGTTGATAAATTAGCATCTTCAGCATGAATAGTTACTAAATTTTCGTTTATTTCTTGGCTAAATATATTAGATAACAAAAGAAATGTTATTGTTAATATTTTATATGATATTTTATGCATTTTATTTTCCATATTTTATTATTTTTTAAATTCTTGATAACTTTCAACGTAAAAAACTCTTAATCCTGTGGGATATTTAATAACTACAGAATCTCTAGAAAAAGACTCTATAATCATATCTGTTCCCTCAATAGTTTGACCTTTTTTATAGAAACTACCTTTAGAAGTTCTATAGTCAATCATTGCCCTATTATTTGTTACACCTCTAAAAATTGGATCATTAGATTCCCAGTCTGTTTTTGAATCTGTTTTAATCCCTGCTCTTGTGTGACCTGTGATAGTTTTCTCAATTATGCTTACAAGATCTGGATTATATTTAATTCTGTCATTTTGTTCTTTTGAAATGAAGTCGGTTTTTCTCTCCATTTTTTTATTATCTTTAACTTCAGATTCTTTTTTATATTCTTTTTTATATTCAGCTAATTCAGAATATTTTGAATATGAATTGTACAAAGATATGATAATTGTTAATGTAGATAAACCAATTAATAATTTCCAAAAAAATTGTTGTCTCAAATTCATAACTAATTACCTATGTTAATTTCAAAAACTTTCATACTAACCTCAACACCTGGCGAATTTTTCTGTATTGGATTTTTAATTTTAAGTTCTTCAATGTTATAAATGCGGTTATCTTTTTCAAGTGTTGAAATAAATTTTACAAGGTTATCATATTCACACCTTAACCACAATTGATATAACTGTTTATTTATATTATTTGCAAATCTTTGAATATTACCACTTTTTTTACTTCCTCTATAATCAATATCTAAATCTTCATTTTTGATTATACCTTGAACTAGACCATCAAATTTTGAATCAAACCCTTCAATTATACCAACATCAGAATTAGCTTCCCAAAATTTAGGATGATTAGTTATTACAGCATCAATTAATGATTGCTTGTCATTTGCCATCATTTTTGAAAAAATATAATTATCTTTTGCTTTCTTATGATGAACTTTCACTTTTCTTATTTTTGATTTTTTATTACTCATGTATACTGATTGAGCATTTGGTACATCTATAATCTTAATCCAATTGTTAATTGCATACGAGCAAATCAAAAATATTAATAGTGATGATATGAAAAATATATTTCTATTCATTATAAATCCATTTTATTTCTTATTAGTTAAAGTAAGAATGACTTTGTAGTATTCTTGTTGTTTATGGTTGTCTTTTTCTGGTCTAATATCGTAGGAATTAAAATCACCATCATTCAAAAAATTCTTAGTTATATTTTCAATTAATAACTCTTTATTATCAGTATACAAATCAACCTCTGAAACCAGTGTAATAATTGCTTCTCTTTTACTAAAATTATATTCAAAATCTAATAATGACATGGTCTCAGGTATGTCATATGCTAATAATTCTAATTTTTTAGCAAGAGTAATTCTTTGATTAGCCTCAACTTCATATAATCTATCTATATCAGCTTGACTAATAGATAAATCTACTTTTCCTGTACCTTTGTTGTAATTTTCATAATTTTGACGTATTGTATTTGAATCATCATTTAATTTTTCAGCATCTGAAAGTCTTGCTGAGATTAGATTATTATATTGATTAAGAATGAAAAAATTAAATGATAAAATCAAAATAAATACAAAAGAGAATGAACCAAATATAATCCATCGATTTTTTTCTTTTTTTATTTCCGCCAACTCAAATTTACTTACAGTTTGATTAAGGTTTATTTGTATTAATTTATTTTCCATGTTATTATTCTTTTTCTAATTTTCTTAATGCTAAGCCAAACGAAACTGCATACTTTAAAGCATCATCTGTATCTTTTGATTCAATTTTATAAAATGGATTTAAAGTTACAAAATCTACATTTAAACTCGTATTTAAAAAGTTATTTAAACCTTTCATTTCTGCTGTTCCACCTGATATATAAAATTTATTATAAGATACACCTACTTTAGATTTCATATAGTATCTTAATGTCTTTCTAATCTCGTCTGATAACTCAGAAAGTACATTTCTTTGAGAAACTTGAATAGAAGATTCTTCATTTTGATTATCTTCTTTGTTAAAACAATCTACCCCTTCATTTATTTTCATATCTTCAGATGATTGGTAATCCAAATTCTTAATTTTCATGATTTCTGAAGTTATATGATAACCTGCAATGGCTATTTCTCTGGTGAAAATTTCTTGATTTTCTCCAAATACTAAAATTGTAGTATTTTGTAAACCTATATTGAGGATTACATCAACATTATTTTCTAAAGAATCAAAATTAAATTTATAACAATTAAGTAAAGCCAAAGGATCTGCATCAAAAATTGGATTTTTTAAACCACATGCTTTAATTATTGTGTTGTGAGCTTTAATTATTTTTTGAGTCGTTGCTACTAAAATTATATCAATTTTATCAATTTCTTTTGCATTTTGTCCTACTATATGATAATCAACAACAGGATCGCTTCCATCAAGAGGTATATGTTTTTTTGCTTCAAAATTTAAAATTTCAACTAGTTCAGATTCTTCCATTTCTAAAGTAGTCATTGGCTTAATACTTACTTTAGATCCTGCAATAGAAGATACAATAGTATCTGTTTTTTTTATTTTTAAGTTTAATTCATCACATAAAGAATTAAAAGCTGATACCCAGTGTGATGGTTCAAGCTTATCAAGATCAAACCCTTTCATATCTTCAGCTATTTTTTTTTCACCATAAGTATGAATTTTATTATTATCTAAAGCAACTATTTTGATCGAATAGTGCCCAAAATCAATTCCTATATTCATTTAATTCTCATTCAGTTTTTTTAAAAAGTACTATTATATCCTACAATTTTAATATCAAGTTCTCCACTACCATCATCAAATTCAATTGCCGGATAAAATGGTGGAGGATTACAATCTAAATTGGCATCGTAATGATAACTTTTGTCCATTCCAATAGATGCATTACTGTACGGACTTGTAGGATTTCTTTTCATATATCCTCTATATTTTTGAACAACACCACCCCACAAATACACGTATCCTCTTAAGTCATTATCTCCAGTACTACCAAAATTAAGACCTCTGCCGTCACCCCATGGTGGGTCATGGGCAGTTTGGGTTCCAAGTGGATAGACAAATGATGTAATACTACTTGTTGTATTTTGCCAATATTGTATTGTAAAAGATTCATTTAAGGCAACTAAACCTGCATTTATAACTACATCTCCTAATGCACCTCTATTTGCACGACCATTGTCAAAAGTATTTGCAATGTAAATATTTGCCCCGGAAACTAAACCCATTATATTTTCAGAACCACCTTCGCATCCATCTCCTGGTTGCCATTCAGACATATTGCCATTTTGTACATAAACTGGAGCACCTGATGGATATCCAATTGCATCTTTATTTATTAAATCGCCAGTAATCCATATATTGTTCCAAATTGTATCAACCGGTATGTTTGGGCCTGTCCATGCATGTCTTCTGTATTCAGTAAATTCATCTGTAACAACAGTATATCTTCCAGAGTAAACTCCATGCACTCTTACAGGTCCACCTTTTACATAAATAACTTTATCATTTCCTCCTGGAAATGTTTGATTTAAGATTTCAGTATTAATCTCACAAGGAGGGGTTGTGCAACTACATAGTCCGTCCTCATCATAGTATGTTCGATCCATATCAAAATGATGTAATCCAGCAGGTCCAGAAATAGTTGAGTTTAAAAATTGATCTCTATACATCGAAAATTCTTCAGCATACTTACCATGATATGATGCTAAAAAATCTGTGTACTGTGGACATGTTCTTAAATCTGCAGAATGATCTTCATGATCACACTGACCAATATATTCACCTTGATCTCTAAGATATAAATCATCTGCAAAAGGAAACATTGCATCATCTGGATCAAGGCAAGGTTTTAAATGTGGGGGCATCAAATACCACCACTGTTTGACTTTGTATTCACCATTATCTAAAAATTCAATATCTGTCATTATTAGTGTATCTTTATTTGGTGGATTATTAAAAATTTTTCTATCAGCTTCTATAACATGTGTTGCGACATTTTTTAGTGTTTGGTAACCAGCTGGTGGCAATCTTACAGGTGGTTTAGATAATGTATCAACATCAGATCCCCAGCCACCAAACATTTCTTGATAGGATGAGCAACCTCCCAAATCAATAGGTGTGCTATTTGTTAAATGAACGGTAGCATCTTCAAAGTCTGGACAACCATAATCACTTACAACTAATTGTCCATTACTTTGCACTATTCCATCTAAAATATCATTACTACCAAAATTTACTTCTCTTCTATCACCAGGCCCATCAAATGTAAAAGGTGCTCCACCTGCTTCTTCTGAATCTGTTAAATACATATAAATTCCAAGAGTCTGGGGTTTTGCTGGCATTGCAACTAAAACTGAACACGGGTACATTTCACCTGATCTTGTTCTTACTTCATGAATACCATATACTTCAGCAATTCTGTTGCCTGATCTATCAAAAGAAAACTCAGGCTGCAAATAATAACCCATATTCTTATCAATTGTTTCACCTTCTAAACCTTCATAGCCTTCAACAAAATCCACCTTCCATAAATATTCATATGCTTTTCTAGCCATACCAGTTTCTGCATTGTAAAATGCTTTTATTTTAGCTATCCTTCTATTATTGTAATAATTTCTGTTCATTGCCCATCCATAAAACCCTAGAACAAATGAAACCCCAGTCAATCCAATAAGAAGGGTAAAAGCTAAAATACCACCTTTATTTATTTTATTTTTCATCATTAATTATTATCGCTGTAAACAGCAGCTTTTCTCGTAAAAATTGTTTTTTGGAAAGGAAAACTTTCATTAACTTTTTGACCACCTCTATTATAATTTAGTTGAATGCCTAAAAAAACATCAACTACTGCTTCCCTAAGATCAGAATCAACTCCTATTCCATCAAACGCTGATTTTGCTTTAAAGGTAGTAACCTGCATATAATAATTTTTATTTTTATCTTTATCATGAAAAAAAGCATATTCTAAGGGTCTACCATCAACAATTATACCTTGATTGATTCTGTAATCATAAACTTTTAATGAATCTGTAGAACCATTTGATGTACTAAAACTACATATTATTTGTCCATCATTATCAATGTTTACATCATTTGCATTTATGGCTGATAAAAAAATATCATTTAAAACATTATCAGCATATTTTTTAACATTTTCTCTATACATTTGCTTTCTTAAATAAAAATTTGATTCTCCAACAACATAAACAAGAGCACCTACAACAACAGAGGCTAGCATAATGGATATCATAAGTTCAACAATAGTAAAACCTTTATTTAATTTTTTCATATAATTAATTAAAAACTAATTGACTTACATTAAGTGTTATTACAGTATCTTTACCTGCTTTACCAAATCTTGACATCATTTTATATTTTAACTTGCCCTCAATATCAAAAATCCTGGCTTGATTACTTTCTGTTTGTCTACTTCTAATATTATGAGAAAGATAACCTATTGTTCTGCATCCTGTACCAGCACCTGTCTGATTAACCATATCTCTAATTGTTTTATATTCAATACATACTCTTCTATCTCTATCACTTGATGTCTGAATTCTATTTAGTGCAACCTGCGCTTTAAATTCTTCCATTTTATTAGCTAGAGTATTAAATGCTCTATGTCTTAACTCAACATTTCTTAAAGAATTATCTGTTGTTATAACACCATACATAACTGAACCTGTGACAAAAACTATAATTAACGCAGCTATAACTACTTCAACTAAAGTAAAACCTGACTCAACTCTTTTCATTACTAAAAAATTGCTTTTTCAAAAATCTCTGGATTATCTGCTACGTATTTAGCATCTTCTTTATCAATGATTCCTTGTGAAACTAATCTTTGTAAATCTTGATCTAAAGACTGCATACCCTCTTGAGCTCCAGACTGAATGATAGAAGGTATCTGATAAATTTTATCCTCTCTGATTAAATTTCTTACCGCCGAATTAGCAACTAATATTTCAGATGCAGGAACTCTTCCTTTACCTGATTTGTTTGGTAACAATTTTTGAGCTATTACGGCTTCAAGACTTTCCGATAACATTGATCTTATTTGATCTTTCTGGCCTGCAGGAAAAACATCAATTATTCTATCAATGGTTTTAACAGCATTTGATGTGTGAAGAGTGGATAAAACTAAATGCCCTGTTTCTGCTGCAGTTAATGCTAACTGTATAGTTTCCAAATCTCTCATTTCTCCTACTAATATCACATCAGGATCTTCCCTCAAAGCAGATTTTAATGCATTAGCAAAGGAATGAGTTGAATGCCCTAACTCTCTTTGATTAATCAATGATTTAATTGAACTATGATAATATTCCACGGGATCCTCAACAGTAATAATATGTTTGTTCTTATTTTCATTAATATGATTAATCATTGCAGCTAGTGTTGTAGATTTTCCACTACCAGTTGGTCCAGTTAGTAAAACTAGACCTTTATCTAGAAAAGCTAACTGGTTAATTATAGGTGGAATTGATAACTCTTCAGATGATAGAATCGCAGACGGAATAATTCTAAAAGCAGCTGCCATTCCATTTATCTGATTGAAAAAATTAACCCTAAACCTACCAAAATTTTCAAGTTCATAAGAAAAATCAATTTCTAAGTTATCTGATAAAATTTTACTTTGATTATCATTAAGAATCTCATTGCTAATTTTCAACATATCATCTTTGTTCATGATGGGAAGTTGCAGTGTTTGCATAACCCCATCAATTCTAACCATTGGAATTGAACCCGTACTTAAGTGTAAATCAGATGCTTTAGCCTCAATGGCATATTTTAGCAAATCATTGATTTTTGCAGACATTATTCAGAGGCCTCGAAACCATATCCTGAGAATTCACCAGTAAGCCTATCAAATCTAACCTCTTTTCCTGCTCCACCATCCATCTCATCTGAACTAGTTGCAATAAACATATCGCCAGAAATTTCAACCTTCCATTTACGTTTTTGAGCATCACTAACATCAATGAAAGCCTTGGATTCTAATTCATCTAATGTTGTTTGCTGTCCACCATGCATCGCTTCATACATTTCAGATGCTCCAGCAACCTCTTTTAATAATAATTGAGCTTCACTTCCATAACCTTTATCAACATATCCTCTGTAAGANACAAAAGCTAAACCAGCTAGTATTGCTACAATTACTAATACAACTAAAATTTCTACTAGAGTAAAGCCTTGCGTTGCCTTATTTTTCATCATTTTAAACTTGTTAAACATAAAAAAACTCCCAACGTTAATTATTAAGTATTATTGTATCTTCCAAATATAAATCTAATTAGTTAATAATTAAATTAATAATTAAGTTAATTTGTAAAAGATTGTAATATGATTTAACATAATTAATTGAGATTTATTTGGTTAAATTGAAACTGTATAAAAGATTGTATTTAAAAAAATTACTTATTATGTTGTAATTGCCTGTTTCTTTCAAATAAAATTGCACTAACTGTTGCAGATACATTTAATGAATTTATTGAACCAAGCATAGGTATAGTTACTAATGAATCACAATTTTTAATTGTTTTTTCTCTAATACCCTTACCTTCACTACCAAAAACTAAAACAACCTTTCCTTTGTAATCAATATCAAACCAATCTACTGCATCAATACTATTTTCAACGCCAATTATCCAAAACCCTTCTTTCTTTAATGTATTGAGTGTTTGATTAATATTACCAATATTATATAATGGTAAATTTAAAAAAGCACCTTGACTCACCTGTAAAACTGTATTAGTTAAGCCAACACTTCTATTTTTTGAAATTAGCATACCATCAATTCCAGCACATTCTGATGTTCTAATAATTTGACCTAGATTTTGGGGGTCTTCAATCGATTCAGGCAATAACAAGCAAGTGTTATCATTTTTAAATTTTGGAAGTTGATTTATCAATGAAAAATTAAATTTAATTACAATACCCTGTGTTCTCATTGAAGGAAATATTTTTTTAAATTTATTTTTATCATAAATTCTACAAATCTTCTTGTGATCATCTAAATAAAATTTCATTGATTTATTTTTAATTGCCAACCCATCTTTCAACAAATGAATAGATTGTATGTTTATTTTATTTGATTTAAAAATTTCAATTGAATTATTTAAACCAAAAATAAAATGTGGGGTTTTGTTAAAATTTTTCTTCATAATTAATTTGATTTAATAGTAAAAATATTATCTGACATTCCAAAATGTTTAGAATTTTTAGATGAAACAATTTTGACTAAACATTTTCCACTATATTTAATTGATTTAGGTACAACCCAATTGTAAACTCCATTGTTTTCAACATCTTTTTCAATTAAATTCCAATTTTGACCATTATCTTTTGAATAAAACAAATTAACATTATCTGTTTGGTTTTTTATGTTTTCCCAATAAATAAATGTTGACGTTCCTGAATAAACTAAATCTCCACCATTAGGCGTAATTATATTAAATGTTTCAATCAAACCATCAATTGTAAATAAACCGTCACTAACATCAAAAATATTTCGATTAACATTACTTTGCACTTTTACCTTACATTTTTTACTAGTATCTGTATCATCGCTAATTGTCCATATGTATTTTCCTGAATTAGGAGCATTTTTTTCAATTAATTTCCAACTATTGCCTCCATCAATTGAAAAATAAATATCAATTGTTTTATCATAAATTTTCTTTATGCTCCAAACTATATCAATTTCTTGATCAACTTTAAATTTTTCATTCCCATTAGGTTTTAATAAAGTCAAATTAATACTTTGCTCTAAAATTTTATATTTTTTTTCATCCACAATTTGTATATCTGCAACTAATTCTGCTTTTAAAAGTATATTTTTAAATCCTTTGATTGATGGTACATTCCATGAAAAATCTTTGATATTTAAATTATTGCCTATTAAAGTCCAACGAATACCATTTGATAATGAGTAATATAAATTATAGTAATTTTCATTGGTATTTACAATTGAAGTGTTAATTGTAAATGGCATATTTGTTTTGACTGTATCANTAATATCATTATTAATGTTAATNAAAGGAGNGGGATTAATAGTAAATGTACCAATGTTATTTTTATANTCAAACTCTGCATCAATGACATTAATCTTAATCATACATTGATTAGATTTATTTTTAATATTTGGAATATCCCAAATATAAGTTCCAGACGAAAGATCTAGTAAATCTATATTTTTCCAATTATTTCCACTATCTAATGAATATGATAACTCACCTTTTTTGTCTGATAAAAATTTGCTTTCCCAAATAATATCCATTTTATCGTTGTAATTAAACGTTTTTTTATCCTGAGATAGTATTACTAAATCTCCTTTTGGTCTAATGATAGAAAATAAACCTTGAGTCATATCAAAATTACTCTGCTCATTTGATTCAACTATTTTTATTTTACAATTATTTGATGATTTATTTATAAATGGCAAACTTATTTTTATAGTATTTTTATCAATAAAATTAGATTTAACAATTTTCCAATTTTTACCTCCGTCTATGGATAATAGTAAATTTAAATATTTATCTGTTAAATTATAACTTTTCCAATTCAAGTTTATTGAGTCGAGTGCAATATACTTTTTGTCATTAAAATTATTTTCAATTACAATAAGTGCTTTTTCAGTTATTTTCATACTATATTTTGAAATAGAATATATTTTTGGCTCTACTGAACTTTCAACCTTAAAAATACAATCAATTGTTTTTAGATTTGGAATAATCCAATTAAAATAACCTTTGTTTGAAATGTCTTTTGCAATCGGTTTCCATTTTTTACCATTATCCTGAGAGTAATACAAATTAATTCTATTTTCTCTAATATTCTTAGAATCCCAAACTATTTTATATGAAGATTTATCTTCAACAATTAAATTTTCAGTNTTTGGTGAATTCATTTGTATCTCAGGTTTTCCATAAAGAGTAAAATTCCCAGAACTAATATCATTAATTCTAATATTAGTTGAAAGTTCAACCTTTATTTTTGAGAAATATGATGTTGTATCATACGGGGGGATTTCCCATATATATTTACCAGAATTAGGAACTGTCCTTTTAATAATATTCCAAGTTAACCCTTTGTCTCTAGAATTGTAAATATTGACTTTTTTTCCCCTAACGTTTATCACACTCCAGTTAATCTCCATATTTTCTTCTGCATAATATTTTTGATTTTTATGAGGATTTGAAACTTTTAATTTTGATAATTTAGATATAGTGAAAACTTGCTCTGAAATATCATATATTTTTTCATTTTCAACTGCTATAATTTTTATTTTACATTTTTCAGATTCTATATTAGGTACTTTCCATAAATATTCATTTACATTTAAAATTCTAGATTCTACTCGATTCCAAGTTGCTCCATTGTTATCTGAAAACTCTATTTTAAATAGTTCTGATTTTAAGCCATTTGTATTCCACTTAATTTTGAACCTAGAGCCTGATTCAACTAATTCGCCACCGTTAAGATTAGTTATTTGAATTTTATTACTTTCATTTACAATTGTAAATTTTTCAGATATTTGTTTTGCTTTTCCTGAATTGGTATTTATTCTTATCAAGCAATTATCATATATATCATCCAAATGAGGAATATCCCATATAAAAAGTCCACTATCAACCATTCTTTCAGCTATAGTAGCCCAAGTCTGACCATCATTTACAGAAAAATAAATATTTATCAGTTCATTACCAATTTTATTTGAAGTCCATGTTATTTTTGCTTTTTGACCAGCCCCTAATACAATATTTTCATTTGGATATGTTATTTCTATGTATGGACCATCAATTGAAAAGGGTTTTTTAGAAATGCCTCTGAAATTTTCGTTTAAATTTTCAATTTTAATTAAGCAACTTTTCGACTTTACTGAAGAAACTTCCCAATTATATTCACCATCATTTTCAGTTATTGCNATTAGATTCCATTTAATACCATTATCTGATGATAAATAAATTTTTACTTTATCTGACTGATTATCTTTATTATGAGGTTTCCACTTAATTTTATGAATTGAGCCAATTTTTAATTTAGCTCTACTTTTTGGAGACTTAATTTTGATATCTGTTACAGAAAAAACAAAACTTAAAAAAATTATAGTATGAAGGTATATATAATATTTTTTAATTATATGTTCCTTTATTTATANGGTGTCTTANNTGANGTTTCTAAAAATTTCTCAATATCAGTTGTTAANGCATTAGTCCAATAATCNCCAATTATTGCNCTTGGGTATCCNCTNACAACAAAACTTTCCCTATTAATTAAGTAACTTAGAGGAACTGAATTAACGCCATAATTAATATTAATTTCGTTCATGATATCTGGGCTTGAATATAATATTTTATAATCAACATCAAATTTCTTTTGAAACTTTTCAAGTTGTTGTTTAGTATCACTTACACTAACACCTAAAATTTCAAAACCTTGATCTTTATATTTTTTATATAAACTGTTAAACTCAGGTATTTCAATAATGCATGGTCCACACCAAGTAGCCCANAAGTTAAGAAGAACAACATCACCTTTAAAATCACTTAACTTAACTTCAACATCAGATGTGTCGTTTAGTAATTTTAATGAAAAATCATAAATTGGAATATATTCAGGCTCATTCTGAAATGAATCGTCTTCATTTGTATAAGGTGTGTCATTTGCAATGATAGTAGAAAATAAACAGATTATAAAAAAAATATANTTCATTTATTTTACACCTTTAACTAAGAAGTTATAAAAATCTTCTTCGCCACAATAGCCAATAGGTTCTGAAATAATATTTTCCTCACTATCTATAACAACGTAGAGTGGTTGTGCGGCATTATTAAATTTTTCAGTTTGTAAATGAAGATTTTTAAGACCAAGTTGTTTTATAATTTTATCTTCGTGAATCAACCAATCTTCTTGGTTTAACTTATATTTACTATCAACAAATAAAGAAACAACAATATAATCATTTTTCAATATTTCAAGTATGTGAGGTTTTGCCCAAACATTATGTTCCATTAACCTACAATTTTCACATGCAAAACCTGTAAAATCTAAAAATAAAGGTTTATTTACTTTTTTTGCATATTCAAGCGCTTCATCATAATCATAAAAGCCTTTCAATCCAAGAGGCATTTTAAAATTCTTTAGATTTTGAAATTTGACTTCACTAGGAAAATCTTTATATATATTTTGTGATTCAATTTGATCAAATCTTTCAGCAATATCAAATTCCTGAGTACTTGGTGGAGGTAAATATCCACTTAGCCATGATAGAGGTGCACCAAACATACCAGGAAATATTGCAACTACAAAGGAAAATGAAGCAATTGCTAAAAATAATCTAAAAACACCAATTTTATCATCGTCATTATCATGATATAGTTTTATTTTTCCTAACAAATAAAACCCAAGCAATAGAAAAATTACAATCCATATTGATAAATAAATTTCACGATTTAGTAAGCCCCATTGATTTGTTAAGTCAGCCTTACTTAGAAATTTTAAACTGAAAGCAAGTTCTATAAATCCAAGAAAAACCTTAATTGAATTTAAATTGAAACCTTTTGGTAAATTATCTAAAGATTTTGGAAACATAGCCGTTAAAGTGAAAACCATTGCAAAAGAAAGTGAAAATCCTAGCATGCCTATAATTGGTTTTAAAAACTCTCCATCAGATGATAAAATTAAAACACTACCAACTATGGGGGCAGTACATGAAAAACTAATCAATACCAATGTAAACGCCATGAAAAAGATACCTATAATACCACCTTGATCAGCTTTTTTATTAATACTATTTAGAAATGAATTAGGAAGCGTAATTTCAAAAGCTCCAAAAAACGACAACGCAAAAATAAAAAATATAAAGAAAAATACTAAATTAGCAGTAGCACTTGTTGCTAATGCATTTAGTGCTGAAGCTCCAAGCAAAAATGAGAAACCTAAGCCTAAAATGATAAAAATAAAGACAATTGATAAGCCATATGTTAATGGTCCATAGAGAGATTCTTTATTATCATTTTTATTAGTAAAAAAAGAAACAGTTAGTGGAATCATTGGAAATACACAGGGTGTAAATATTGCTGCTAATCCAGCGATAAATGCTCCAATAAAAAAACTTAATAAGGTACTAGAACCTTCTTTAGAATCTGATTGATTTACATAATCAGTACGCTCAT
>PARL01000020.1 GCA_002711465.1 Fidelibacterota bacterium
ATTCTACTCGATTCCAAGTTGCTCCATTGTTATCTGAAAACTCTATTTTAAATAGTTCTGATTTTAAGCCATTTGTATTCCACTTAATTTTGAACCTAGAGCCTGATTCAACTAATTCGCCACCGTTAAGATTAGTTATTTGAATTTTATTACTTTCATTTACAATTGTAAATTTTTCAGATATTTGTTTTGCTTTTCCTGAATTGGTATTTATTCTTATCAAGCAATTATCATATATATCATCCAAATGAGGAATATCCCATATAAAAAGTCCACTATCAACCATTCTTTCAGCTATAGTAGCCCAAGTCTGACCATCATTTACAGAAAAATAAATATTTATCAGTTCATTACCAATTTTATTTGAAGTCCATGTTATTTTTGCTTTTTGACCAGCCCCTAATACAATATTTTCATTTGGATATGTTATTTCTATGTATGGACCATCAATTGAAAAGGGTTTTTTAGAAATGCCTCTGAAATTTTCGTTTAAATTTTCAATTTTAATTAAGCAACTTTTCGACTTTACTGAAGAAACTTCCCAATTATATTCACCATCATTTTCAGTTATTGCTATTAGATTCCATTTAATACCATTATCTGATGATAAATAAATTTTTACTTTATCTGACTGATTATCTTTATTATGAGGTTTCCACTTAATTTTATGAATTGAACCAATTTTTAATTTAGCTCTGCTTTTTGGAGACTTAATTTTTATATCTGTTACAGAAAAAACAAAACTTAAAAAAATTATAGTATGAAGGTATATATAATATTTTTTAATTATATGTTCCTTTATTTATAGGGTGTCTTACTTGAGGTTTCTAAAAATTTCTCAATATCAGTTGTTAAGGCATTAGTCCAATAATCGCCAATTATTGCACTTGGGTATCCCCTTACAACAAAACTTTCCCTATTAATTAAGTAACTTAGAGGAACTGAATTAACGCCATAATTAATATTAATTTCGTTCATGATATCTGGGCTTGAATATAATATTTTATAATCAACATCAAATTTCTTTTGAAACTTTTCAAGTTGTTGTTTAGTATCACTTACACTAACACCTAAAATTTCAAAACCTTGATCTTTATATTTTTTATATAAACTGTTAAACTCAGGTATTTCAATAATGCATGGTCCACACCAAGTAGCCCAGAAGTTAAGAAGAACAACATCACCTTTAAAATCACTTAATTTAACTTGAACATCAGATGTGTCATTTAGTAATTTTAATGAAAAATCATAAATTGGAATGTATTCAGGCTCATTCTGAAATGAATCGTCTTCATTTGTATAAGGTGTGTCATTTGCAATGATAGTAGAAAATAAACAGATTATAAAAAAAATATACTTCATTTATTTTACACCTTTAAGTAAGAAGTTATAAAAATCTTNTTCGCNNCAATAGCCAATAGGNTCTGAAATAATATTTTCCTCACTATCTATAACAACATANAGTGGNTGNGCNGCNTTATTAAATTTTTCAGTTTGTAAATGAAGATTTTTAAGACCAAGTTGTTTTATAATTTTATCTTCATGAATCAACCAATCTTCTTGGTTTAACTTGTATTTACTATCAACAAATAAAGAAACAACAATATAATCATTTTTCAATATTTCAAGTATGTGAGGTTTTGCCCAAACATTATGTTCCATTAACCTACAATTTTCACATGCAAAACCTGTAAAATCTAAAAATAAAGGTTTATTTNCTTTTTTTGCATATTCAAGCGCTTCATCATAATCATAAAAGCCTTTCAATCCAAGAGGCATTTTAAAATTCTTTAGATTTTGAAATTTGACTTCACTAGGAAAATCTTTATATATATTTTGTGATTCAATTTGATCAAATCTTTCAGCAATATCAAATTCCTGAGTACTTGGTGGAGGTAAATATCCACTTAGCCATGATAGAGGTGCACCAAACATACCAGGAAATATTGCAACTACAAAGGAAAATGAAGCAATTGCTAAAAATAATCTAAAAACACCAATTTTATCATCGTCATTATCATGATATAGTTTTATTTTTCCTAACAAATAAAACCCAAGCAATAGAAAAATTACAATCCATATTGATAAATAAATTTCACGATTTAGTAAGCCCCATTGATTTGTTAAGTCAGCCTTACTTAGNAATTTTAAACTGAAAGCAAGTTCTATAAATCCAAGAAAAACCTTAATTGAATTTAAATTGAAACCTTTTGGTAAATTATCTAAAGATTTTGGAAACATAGCCGTTANAGTGAAAACCATTGCAAAAGAAAGTGAAAATCCTAGCATGCCTATAATTGGNTTTAAAAACTCTCCATCAGATGATAAAATTAAAACACTACCAACTATGGGGGCAGTACATGAAAAACTAATCAATACCAATGTAAACGCCATGAAAAAGATACCTATAATACCACCTTGATCAGCTTTTTTGTTAATACTGTTTAGAAATGAATTAGGAAGTGTAATTTCAAAAGCTCCAAAAAACGACAACGCAAAAATAAAAAATATAAAGAAAAATACTAAATTAGCAGTAGCACTTGTTGCTAATGCATTTAGTGCTGAAGCTCCAAGCAAAAATGANAAACCTAAGCCTAAAATGATAAAAATNAAGANAATTGATAAGCCATATGTTAANGGNCCATANAGAGATTCTTTATNATCATTTTTATTAGTAAAAAAAGAAACAGTTAGTGGAATCATTGGAAATACACAGGGTGTAAATATTGCTGCTAATCCAGCGATAAATGCTCCAATAAAAAAACTTAATAAGGTACTAGAACCTTCTTCTGAATCTGATTGATTTACATAATCAGTACGCTCATGAATATTGCCATCATGATAACCAATTTTTTGATCAAAAATATTATTGTATTTAACATATGGTACAGGCTCTCTGTAACTAAGCTCAGAGACCAAAAAATCATTATCTTCCCAATAAAAGTCAGTATTTCCAGTACCTAAGGGCGATAATAATGTATCAGTTGTAAAAATATGATAACCGGGTTTTATATTAAATTTTACTGCATAATTAATTTTATTATCATCTATATCGCCAAAACCACTAANCTCTAAAGACCCCCAATCAGGAATNAAAGGATTATCATTTTCAATAGGAGATAAATTTTCAGATATAAATATTTTATCATCTTTGTATATTGTATGTAACAATTCCTGATAGACAGGTATGCAAGCACTAGAATCACAGGCCTGAAAACTAATACCACCCTCAATAGATATTTTACCATCATTGCTTGAATTAGATTTGCTCATTTCCGTATTAACTACGTAATCTCTAGAAATAGTTACTTGCCCTGTACACAAAATAAGTGAAACAAAAATGAACGATAATAATCTTGATATTAACATTATGATTTATCCTTATTTACTACTCTTACTGTTTTAATAATAACCGGAACCACTGGATTATCACTTCGTAATTTATTAATCATTTCCCTATAATATTCAGTTTTTTCTCTGTTGGCAGGAATTTTATAAAACATTACTTGTTTTGTATTAGGATGAATTAAACGAATGAAATTTTCTTTATTTTCATTTTCAGGTATGGATTTCAAACTGGTTTCTATAACATATTTTTTTTCAGTTGGCGTGTTAACTATATGATCAATAATACCTATTTTATCTGTAACTTTACCAAATGCAGTGTACTTTCCATCTAAATGTGGCTGATCAGTAACACAGATAAAAAATTGACTGCCAGCTGAATTTGGATTAGAAGATCTTGCCATGGAAAGAACTCCACGTTTATGCTTTATATCATTAAACTCTGCATCTATTGTCCATCCAGGACTTCCTGTTCCATCATTATTTTTATTTCCATCTCTAGAAAGTATATCTCCCCCTTGAATCATAAAATTAGGGATGACTCTGTGAAATCTTGTCCCATCATAAAAACCACTATTGGCTAACTTTTTAAAATTTAAACAATGATTAGGTGCAGCATCATTATAAAATTTAGCCTTAAAAGTACCTACTGTGGTTTCAAAAACTATTATATCATTTTCAGTTACTGGCTTTGGAATGAAATTTTTAGCATTTTTCTTGATTTCATCTAACATATGTTCAGGTAAAGGGCTATATAATTTATCACTCATTGACTTTGGTAATACACTACCAAGATTAATTCCCTTACTTAAATCAAATCTTGGAGGTAATTCTTTAGCGTTATCTGATTCTGATATCAAGAAATTAAAAAAAATTAATATTAGAGATATATTTATAATATAATTCATTTTTTACCTGACCTTCCTGGTTTTGTTATCGGTATTTCTTGTAACCAATCTGGAACTTCTTCAGATTTAAAACTATCAACAGGGTATTGAACCAAGGGTTTGTATTTATAACCAAAATCAACAGGTTCCTGATTTCTATCAAGAATACTTGTTATACCCACAATTTTTCCTTTATTNTAGTTAACAATATCAATCAACTCAAATATTGAACCACCCGTTGTTACTATATCTTCAACGATTAACACCTTAGAACTTTCATTAATACTAAAACCTCTTCTAAGTTCCATTATACCATTTACTCTTTCAGTGAAGATATGTTTCAAATTTAATTCCCTACCTACTCCTCCAGAAATTAGTATACCTCCAACAGCTGCCCCTAGAACTAAATTGACATCATCATTAGAAAACAACTTAGCCATTTCACTACAAACAAGATCAAGCGACTTTGGATTTTCTATTAATCTAAATTTTTCAATATATTTATTACTATGTAGTCCAGAAGTAAGAAGAAAATGCCCTTCTAAAATTGCACCTGTATTTTTTAATGTATCTAATATAGTATTCATAATTATCCCAAAAATTGATTAATACTTTCATTATATTTGCTTGCAGATTTACGTATATCATCTAAATCTTGATTTTTTGCATATATTATTGATCTAGATACATTGATAAGTCCAGAACCCTGCTTAGAATTAGAAACCCTTACAGAAGACTCTAAATCTCCTCCTTGATTTCCAATTCCAGGAATTAGCCAATTAAGATTTGGGGCAATATCTCTAATTTGTTGCATATGATCATTCTTTGTTGCACCCACCACTAAACCTAAATTATCATTATTAATTTTAGAGGCTAGCTTTGCAACATCTTCATAAAGCATTGACCCGTTTGAATTTTTGTATTGAAAATCCATAGCGCTGGTGTTAGAAGTCAAACATAAAAGATAAGCACCATTTTCAGAGTTTTCAATAAAAGGTATTATAGAATCTGTTCCCATATAAGGAGCAATTGTTACAGCATCAAAATTATAATGTTCAAATACAGATTGAGCATAACACGCAGATGTATTACCAATATCACCTCTTTTAGCATCAGCAATTGTAATTGATCTATAATCAATATGTTCAACAACACTTTCAAGCAACTTCATGCCTGAGGGACCATATTTTTCAAAAAATGCAAAGTTTGGTTTGTACGCAGCACAAAGATCATAAGTACTATCAATAACATCTTTAATAAATGATTCTAATGATACTAAATCTTTGACATTTTTATTTTTCATTTTATCTAAATCAAAGTCCAGGCCAATACATAAATAACTATTTTTAGTATCACACATATTCTTCAATCTTTGATAATAGCTATATTTCATATATGTAATATAAAAATATTTTTAATTCTATTTTAAGAAAAGTGATTTAAAATGATTTATTTTTTTATAAATTTATTATCTTATTTTAAACTCAAAAAAATATGTGTTCACTGGAAAAAACAAAAATAATTGCCTCATCAAACGATAAATTTAAAATTGAATTAGTTGAAAAGCTTTCAAAAAAATCTCAATTTGAAATATTTAATATATCTAAGGATTTAGAGAAAATATANGGACGAAACTCCATGCTCAATGAGCAAAATATTGATAAATATTTCAATCAATCAACTTTACCTTTTATCGCAAGATATCATNATCGTATCATTGGTTTTATCATTGGTGTACCTCTTGAAAAATTTACAAATCANTCTTGGGTTCAATATGATGAAAACCTNGGAAAAAACAATACNCTATATACTTACGCTTTTATCTTTAAGTCAGATTTTAGAGGTAAAAATGGATTTGCAAAAACACTCAAAAAAATCTTTTCAAATTGGGCAAAAAAAAGGGACTATCAATACATATCCGGTCACATTAATGAAAATTCTGTTAAAAAATCTTCTTCANAACTAGAAATAGTCAAAAAATTTAATACCTGGTACGAATCTAAAGATCCGTTTGTTTATTATAGAAGAAAAATCTAATTTTTCTTTGCTTTCTTTGTTTCATTTAATTCGTAACATTAACGTTATCGCATCCATCCATTACATAATTTTTAGTTCATTAAATATTTACTTTTTACAATATGTAATAATACTATTTTATTTAATTGATTTTATTTATTTTTTAACGTGAAAAATTTAATATTATATATCATTACTATAACTATAGTTTTGCCGATAACTCTTCAAGAAGTTTACAATGAAGCTGAACCTGGTAATGGATACGATAAGTACGTTGTACTAGATCCAAATCAGATTTACGAAGGCGGTCTTTATATGTTTGAGGGCAGTACCTACATTAATTGCCAAGGCTCAACCATCAATCTAAATGGCGGAGCAGGTATTAGTGTATTTGCAGATGACTACTATAATGCTACTCTAGATGTTGAATACTGTACAATATATGATGGGGAAACCTATGGTATAAATTATACAGGTTCAAGTTCAGGTAATGTATCTAATTGTAATTTTGTTTCCAACGATATTGGTTTAGTTCTTATGGACTATAGTGAGGTTAACCTGAAAAATTCAAACTTCATGGAAAATCACAGATACGGTCTCGGTATAATATCTGAAGAACCTATACTTCATGCGACCTACTCTAACTTTTGGGATAATCCAGAAGGAGATTGCGCAGAAAACTGTCCAGGCTGAGGAAGCATCTGGACTCCGTGGGAGCCCGAACCTGGTACTGGAATCATCTATCAAAATCCACTTTTTAAAAATGTAGATGATTTAGATTTTACACTTAGCGATAATTCGCCATGCATTAACTCTGGAGATCCAAGTGATTCTGATCCAGATAATACTATTAGAGATATAGGAGCAGTTATTTTCTCTAGTTATGAACTTGGTGATTGTTCACAAGATACCAGTCTCAATGTACTTGATGTAATTTTCATTATCAATAATTGTATTTTTGCTTCGGAAGAAATCTGTAGTACTTGTAGCGATATTGATCAAAATGACATTATCAATGTACTTGATGTTATCACATTAATCAATATCATTTTACAAATCAACTAGTTTACCTTTTTTAACTATCTTAAACAATCTTTCAGAATTAAACCAGTATGGTATTTCATATATACTTTCGATATCCCAAAATAATAAATCAGCATTATAGTTTTCTTTTATTAAACCTATATTAGAGTTTCTATTTATTGCTTTGGCTGCACTATAAGTTACAGCTTTAAAAGCCTCTTCAAATGTCATACTACAATGTGACATGGCAAGAAACATAATCTGAGGCAAAGAATTGATAGTACATGAGCCAGGGTTAAAATCAGATGCCAAAGCCACCTCACAACCATTATCTAACATTTTTCTAGCATCTACATAATTTNTCTGACCTAGAAAAAAAGTTGTTCCAGGAAGTATAACTCCCACAACATCTGAGTCGGCCATTTTTTTAAACATATCTGGATTTGCTGCCATTAGATGATCTGCAGATATAGCATTTACTTTAATAGCAAGTTCAAGACCTCTAGAATCCTCAAACTCATCTGCATGTAATCTNGGTATAAAGCCGTATTTTTTTGCAGTGTTTAATATCCTAAAAGACTCTTCAAAATTAAAGTAACCATTCTCACAAAATACATCACAAAACTCAGCTAACTTAAGCTCTGAAACTTTTGGAATCATCTCATTACATATTAGATCAATATAGGCATTTTTGTCATCTTTATATTCATTTGGTACAGCATGTGCACCTAAAAATGTCGGCACCAAATCTAAAATATGATTTTGATTTATATGATTAATTACATTTAATGACTTAATTTCATCATCTAAAGTAAGTCCATAACCTGACTTTGCTTCAAGAGTAGTAGTTCCATTAAATAAAAATTGATCTATTCTATTTAGACAGGTTTCATACAGACTATTTTCATCATCTGATCTTAAACTTAATACAGAACTATTAATTCCTCCACCTTTTGAAGCAATTTCAGAATAAGTTGTACCAGAACTTCTAAGATTGAATTCTATGGCCCTATTACTACTAAATACTGGGTGTGTATGACAATCTATAAAACCAGGAGTTATAATGGCATTTTCAGCATCTATTTCCTGATCAAAAGGTAAATCNTCTGNAGTGATTTTATATATTTTATCGTTATCTANATAAATAGAATGATTATCAAAATTTATGAGTTTNTTTTGATCAATATCCCAGGTAAAAATTGATTTAATATTTGATATTTTAATCATTTATACTTGGAACATCAAGATTACGTTCTTTTGCTGTGNTTATAGCTTTNTTGTAACCTGCATCAACNTGGCGAGCAACTCCTAGACCTGGATCGTTGGTTAGCACTCTGTTTAATCTTTCTTTAGTACGGTCTTTTCCATCTGCAACTATCACTACACCTGAATGAATGGAATAACCAAGCCCAACCCCTCCGCCATGGTGTAAAGATGTCCAACTAGATCCACCTGCGGTGCTTAAGAGAGCNTTTAAAACAGGCCAATCAGCNACTGCATCAGACCCATCTTTCATCGCCTCTGTTTCTCGATTTGGTGAGGCAACTGAACCACAATCCAAATGATCTCTACCAATAACAATAGGAGCNTTAAGCTCTCCATTTTTGACCATATCATTAATTGCTTCACCAAAAATATTTCTTTCCCTGTATCCTAGCCAACATATTCGTGCTGGAAGTCCTTGAAACTGAACTTTTTTCTGAGCCATTTTGATCCATCTAGCCAATAACTTATCTTTGGGAAAAAGTTCTAATGCTTTGGCATCAGTTTTGTATATATCTTCTGGATCACCTGATAACGCAACCCATCTAAATGGCCCTTTTCCTTCACAAAATAATGGTCTTATATAAGCAGGAACAAAGCCTGGGTAATCAAAAGCATTTTTAATATTACCATTATCTTTGGCTTGACCTCTCAGATTATTGCCATAATCAAAAACAATAGAACCTCTTTTTTGAAAATCAAGCATTGCCTGACAATGTTGGCTCATAGANTGATAGGCATACTTTANATATTCATCTGGATTATTTTTTCTTAACTCAACAGCCTGACCATAACTTAACTGATGCGGTACATAACCATGTAATTCATCATGTGCTGAAGTTTGATCTGTTACCACTTCTGGAATAATATTTCTTTCCAAGAACTTAGGAAAAATTTCAGCTGCATTTCCAATTAAACCAATAGATAAGGGTTTNTTATTTTTCTTTGCATCAAGCGCAACTTTAATTGCTTCATCAAAATCCATACATTTGATATCTAAATACTTTGTTTCAAGCCTNCGATCAATATGATGTTCATCAATCTCAACTGTGATATTTACACCTTCGTTCATCGTCACTGCAAGAGGCTGTGCTCCACCCATACCTCCAAGACCAGCGGTTAATGTAAGTGTTCCTTTCAAAGATCCTGCAAAGTGTTGATTTGCTAACTCTGCTAATGTTTCATAAGTTCCTTGTAAAATNCCCTGTGTACCAATGTATATCCAACTACCTGCTGTCATTTGCCCATACATCATTAAACCTTTTTTATCTAATTCTCTAAAATGATCCCAATTGGCCCAATTAGGCACAAGCATAGAATTTGAAATAAGTACTCTTGGTGAATATTCGTGAGTTTTAAAAACAGCAACTGCTTTACCAGATTGTATAAGCAAAGTTTCATCATTTTCTAATCTTTTCAATGTGTCTAAGATTTCATAATAACAATCCCAATTTCTTGCAGCTTTTCCAAATCCTCCATAAACTATAAGCTCATTATTATTTTCTGCTACATTTGGATCAAGATTATTTTGCAACATTCTATATGCTGCTTCTTGTTCCCAACCTTTACAATTTAACTCAGTTCCAATAGGAGCTTTAATATTTTTATATTTCATTATTTTTATTTATCCTTTTCTGAAAAAATTTCTAAGTATAATGTAGGATTAAAATTATAATATTCAGATGAAAAAATTATAACACCTGGATATGAAAAGTCTTTTGCATTTTGAACCTGTTCTTTTATAATTTTTACATTTTTTAATTTTGATTTATCTAAATTTTTCTCTATTGTATTTATACCCACAAATATTTTATTTATGTTTTTTGTATTATAAAAATGCTTGTATATACTCCACAAATTATTACTAAATGATTCAGTGTCATTGTAATAATTCATTAAAACTACAAAATCCAAATAATCATTATTAATCCAATTATCCCAATTTTGATTCCATCTTAATTTAGCCTCGTAAATTTCAGGTTTAACTGCAACAGAAAGTTTAATATCTTTTGATTTAACTTCATTGAAATTTGATATTAATTTTCCTAAACCATAAATTAATGAGTCTATTTGGCTTACTTTATGATTTAGCCAATATTCTTTAATAATATGTATTGAATCTGTCATCTCAATATTATCATTGGTAATATTTTTATTTAAATAAATTGGATCAACATTAAATTTATCATAAAATTGTTTTCTTCCCTCAATGTTATAACCATACATACTATCTTTATATCTGAAATAATCTAAATGAATACCATGGATTTTTCCTTTATAATCAAATAACAATTTCTCAATTATATTTTCTATATAAATATTTACATCAGGATTTAATGGTGATAAAAATATTCCAGAAAAATTATTAGAATTACTTACAAATTCAAAATTATAATCTGAATGTCCATTAATATCAGTTGCAAACCAACTTTTATAGTTCTTTTGTAATTTATAAAAGATATGATTTTCAGGAGGTGGCCAAGTTGATGACCAAATTTTATATGCATTTATCCAAACATGTATTTCTAAATCATATAAATTTGCCCAATATAAGGAAGTGTTAAGTGGATCAAAACTATTTTTACTATTATCTTTATAAATCAAAGGGTTATAATGATAATCGTTGTGAACATCAATTTGCAAAAATATAATCTTGTAACCTGATCTATAAGCATCTGATATTACTTCTTTGATTGATTGTTCACTACGAAGATGTTCACTTTTAATCCATAATCCTTTAGTAAATTCATTTTGATTATAGGAATATATAAAATTAAAAAAAAAGGCTATAAAAATAGCCCAATAAAAATTATGATAATTTTTTATATATAAATGTTTATACAACTAACTTTTTTCAGTGATTATTTTTGTTTCTTCTTTAGTTTCTTTTTGATCAGATGTATCATCATTTGTTTTTAGTTTAACAAACTCAATTAAAGCTTTAACAGCGTCATCGTTTTTCCTATTATCTAACTTGATGACTCTTGTATAACCTCCGTTTCTTTCTGTATACTGAGGAGCAATATTATGCATTAATTCGTTTGCAACAGACTTACTAAGTTTACCAATGATTTTACTTTGAATTAATCTTCGTCCATGAACATCGTTTTTCTTAGCATATGTAACTAATCTTTCAACAAAACTTTGCAATTCTTTTGCTTTTGGATGCGTTGTAATAATACGCTTATTAAAAACTAGAGATGCTGCCATATTGCTAAACAAAGCCTTTCTATGACTTGCAGTTCTATTTAATTTTCTTCCTCTTTTTTGATGTCTCATAAATTAAAACCTCTTTATTCTGATTCCATTAATTCTGAAATATCCATTCCAAAACTTAGCCCTAACTGACCTAATTTTTCAACTAACTCAGTTAGCGATTTTCTACCGAAATTTTTGTATTTCAACATTTGACTTTCTTCTTTAGAAACTAACTCTGATATCTTAAAAATACCAGCTGCCTGAAGACAATTATGACTTCTAACTGATAATTCCATTTCGTCTATAGTTTTAGATAAAATATTTTTTAATTGTAGTGCTTCATTAATCTCATCATCATTGACTGCTTTAATTGATAGAGAATCATCAAACATAAAGAATTGCATTTGTTGTCTCAATATATTTGCAGAATGATTCATAGCATCTTTAGGTTTTGTTGCGCCATTACTTTCAACAGTCATTGTTAATCTTTCCTGACCTTCCGTTGAAGTGGCTATTGGATCAACATTCCATGATACATTTGATATTGGATTAAAAATTGAGTCCATTGGGATAGTACCTATAGTATCATCTGATCTCTTATTTTTTTCTGCGATTGAATAACCTTTACCTCTAGCTATTCTAATCTCAATATCTAATTTTGCTTTATCGTTTAAAGTGGCAATTAAATGATCTGGATTTAAAACTTCAAAATCATTTGTTAAATCATTAATATGTTTAGCCTTAAACTCAAGTGGCCCCTCTAATGATAAAGAAATCTGCTCAGGTCCATCATTAATAATTTTAAAAATTACACCTTTAAGGTTTAAAATAATATCAGAAACGTCTTCTAAAATTCCCTTAAGAACAGAAAACTCATGATCTGCACCATCAATTTTTACAGAAACAATTGCAGCACCAGGTACAGAAGTCATTAAGGTTCTTCGCAATGCATTTCCTATTGTAACACCGTAACCTCTTTCAAATGGTTCCGCATTTATTTTAAGAGTAGTATCTGTATCTTCTGTGAATTTAATTTTGATATCTTCAAAATGTTTAGAGCTCATTATTATTTCCCTTCATTAAAATTATTTAGAGTATAACTCTACTACTAATTGTTCGTTAATTGGTTCTAAAATTTGTTCTCTTTCTGGAACCATTTCAAAATAACCAGCCATTTTTGCTTTGTCAATTTTAAGCCAAGGCATTGGATTATCATTATTTACCCTTCTCATAGAATCGTGAAAAATCTGCATTCTTCTGCTTTTTTCTCGCACTTGAATAACATCGCCCTCTTTAAGACCGTATGAAGGAATATTCACGCTCCTGTTGTTTACTAGTATATGCTTGTGAACAACTAATTGACGAGCACTTCTTCTGGTTGGCGCAAAACCCAATCTATATAAAGTATTATCTAATCTAGATTCAAGCATAATTAATAAATTATGCCCAGTAGCACCTTTTTTAGCAGCTGATTTTTTAAAATAATTTCTAAACTGCTTTTCAAGAACACCATATAAATATTTGATTCTTTGTTTTTCTCTTAACTGAATACCATAGTTGGATAATTTAATCCTTTGCCCAGGACCATGTTGTCCAGGTACATAGTTTTTTCTAGGATTTGAAAATTTTGGAGATTCAAATACTGCGAAATCTAACCTTCTACATTTTCTTAATCTTGGTCCTCTATATCTTGCCATTTAAAATCCTTTCTAAACTCTTCTTTTCTTAGGAGGTCTACATCCATTGTGTGGTATAGGAGTAATATCCATAATTTTTGTAACTTTAAGTCCAGATGTTCTCAATGCTCTAATTGCTGCTTCTCTTCCACCACCTGGTCCTTTAATTCTCACTTCTACGCTCACTAAACCCCTTGAAATAGCTTCTTCAACAGCTTTCTGCGTAGCTTGAGTAGCAGCAAAAGGCGTACTTTTTTTAGATCCTTTGAAACCTAAAACACCAGCACTGGCCCATGAAATTGTATTACCAAACTTGTCTGTTAATGTTATAACAGTATTGTTAAATGTAGCCTTTATAAATGCTATACCATCTGAATCTACTTTAGCTTTTTTCTTATGTGTAACTTTAGCCAATATTATCTCCTATAAAAAATTATACACCTTTTTTACCAGCAACAGTTTTCTTTTTACCTTTTCTTGTTCTGGAATTGTTTTTTGTGTTTTGACCCCTTGATGGTAAACCTTTTTTGTGTCTTGTACCTCTGTATGTACCAATATCCATCAATCTTTTAATATTTCTACCAACAACACTTCTTAATTCACCTTCAACATCGTAATTTGAAATCTCATTTCTAATCAAAATGACTTGCTCATCATTTAATTCATGAACTCTTATGTTTTTATCAATACCAACTTTATCTAAAATATCGCTCGAAACTTTTGAACCTATACCATGGATATAAGTTAATGCGAACTCTATTTTTTTATTTCTTGGTAAATCTATTCCTGCTATCCTAGCCAATTATAATACCTCCAATTAACCTTGTCTTTGCTTATGCCTGGGGTTTTCACAAATAACTCTTAAAACACCTTTTCTCTTAATAATTTGGCATTTATTACATATTTTTTTAACTGATGCTCTTACTTTCATATCTCTTTCTTATTTATACCTATAAGTAATACGACCTTTTGTTAAATCATACGGAGATAACTCCAACTTAACCTTATCACCAGGTAATATTTTAATATAATGCATACGCATTTTACCAGATATATGAGCTAAAACTTGATGCCCATTNTCCAATTTTACTTTAAACATTGCATTTGGCAATGTTTCNGTAATTTCACCATCAATTTCTATTGCAGGTTCTTTTGCCATAATTTTAAACCGTTAAAATTTTAACGCCCTTTTCTGTTACTGCTACNGTATGTTCAAAATGAGCNGACAANTTTCCATCTGATGTAGAAATTGTCCACCCATCATCTTTAGTTATAATCTTATCAGATCCTTGATTTAACATCGGCTCAATAGCNAANCACATTCCAACCTTTATCTCTGGTCCAGTATTGATTGATCCAAAATTTGGAATTTGTGGTTCTTCATGTAANGTTTTTCCNATGCCATGACCCACTAANTCTTTAACAACAGAAAAATTATTTTTTTCTGCAAAAGTTTGTATAGCATGACCAATGTCACCAATATATTTTCCATTTTTAACTTCATTTATACCAAGCTCTAAACTTTTTTTGGTTACATCTAATAACTTATTCCTGNCATCATCAACNTCTCCTACAGGAAAAGTTTTAGCATGATCACCGTAATAATCGTTATAAACAGATCCAACATCAATACTTATTATTTCACCCTCATTTAGTAATCGTTTTGAAGGAACTCCATGCACAACCTCATCTTCAATTGAAACACATAATGTGCCTGGAAAACCATAGAGACCTTTAAACCCTGGTGTACCCCCACTAGATAAAATAAATTCTTCAGCCATTTTATCTAAATCTAATGTTGATATATCAGGTACGATNTGTTCTTCTATATGAAATAACGTATCTCTTACAATTTTACACGCAAAGTCAATGCTTTGAATCTGATCATTATTTTTTAATAAAATCAAAAAAATATATCCTATATCAAAAATTAAGCAAGAAGACTAATATCGTCTTCTACCCTTAATTTTACCTGATTTCAAAAAGCCTTCATAGTTTCGCATTAATAATTGCGATTCTATTTGTTGCAAAGTATCTAATGCAACACCAACTAAAATTAAAATACTTGTTCCACCAAAAAATTGAGCTGTATTNATATCAATACCACCGTTNGAAAATCTAGCTATGATATTTGGTAGGACNGCTATAAATCCTAAAAATACTGAAGCTGGTAAAGTAATTTTTGATAAAATATTGTCAATAAAATCGGCTGTAGATTTACCTGGTCTAACACCTGGAATGAATCCACCCTGTTTTTTCATGTTATCTGCTACATCTACAGGATTAAATGCAACTGCAGTATAAAAATATGTAAATCCAACAATCATAATAAATAAGAATATCATGTAAGGAATTGCAGTAAAATCACCAAAGTTTCTTTGTAAAAACATTCCAAATCCAGTGTTTGGGAAAAAAGATGCCAAACTTGTTGGTATAATAACTAAAGCTTGGGCAAAAATAATTGGCATGACACCTGCAGTTAAAATTTTTAAAGGCAAATGAGTAGCNTGACCACCATACATTTTTCTACCTACAATTCTTTTNGCATATGATACTGGTATTTTTCTAACTGCAGTACTCATTAGCACAACAAAAACAATAATACCTACCAAAACAACAAATGATATTATAAAAGAAAAAGGATTAGTAGCTAAATTAGGATCATCTGAAAAAAGGTTAGACACCTGTTGGATAGCAACTTTAGGAAGACTTGCAAGAATACCNACCATGATTATTAGAGAAATCCCATTTCCTATTCCATGATTAGTTATTTGCTCACCTAGCCACATTACAAATACTGTTCCAGTTACAAGGATAACAGTNGTTATAAAATAAAACATTGTTGATGGCTCTGAAACCAAATACCTTCCAACACCGGTACCATCAGAAACGTCTAGAGAAGTTAGTAAAACACAAACACCAATTGCTTGTACAGAAGCAATCAAAACAGTTCCATATCTGGTTAACTGTGTAATTTTTTTTCTTCCTTCAGGACCTTCTTTTTGTAATCTTTGAAAGTAAGGAACGACCGAACCAAGCAACTGTATGATGATGGAAGCAGAAATATAAGGCATAATTCCCAGCGCAAATATTGAAAATTGAGAGAAAAAACCTCCTGCGAATAGATTGTAAAGACCAAAAATACTACCCGCGCCTGTTTCACTAAATGTTATAAACTGCTTTACTACTTCTCTGTCCACACCAGGGACAAGCACTATACCACCTANTCTAAATACAAAAAGTAANGCAGCAGTGAAAGCAATCTTTTTTCTAAGTTCAGGAACTTTAAATATATTTACAATCTTACTTATCATAAATAAACGACTTTTCCACCAGATTTTTCAATTTTTTTAATTGCAGATTGACTGAAAGAATGTGCCGACACTTCAATCGAAGATTTAATCTCACCATTACCAAGTATCTTTACAGGTATATTTTTTTTATTAATGACACCATTCTTGTATAGAACGTCAACATCAACTTTTTTTAATCCTAAAATTTCTAATGTTGAAACATTTACTATTTGAATTGTTTTGGAAAAAATGTTAGTAAAACCTCTTTTTGGTAAACGTCTAGCAAGAGACATTTGGCCACCTTCAAAATGCAATCTGGAACTAGCTCCGGATCTCGATTTATAACCTTTATGTCCTTTNCCAGCAGTNCTACCCTGACCCGTAGCGTTTCCTCTGCCAATTCTTTTTCTATTTTTAACTGAACCTTTTGCAGGTGATAAATTAGAAAGTTCCATTTTATATTTCCTCAGTTTTAACTAAATAACTAACAACATTAATCATNCCTGTTATGCTATCACTTAAGTTATGCNCAACAGTTTGNTTAAGTTTTGTTAAACCTAAAGCTTCNAGTGTTTTCTTTGCNTTTTGTTTATANCCAATTGGACTTTTAGTTAAAGTTATTTTAATTTTTTTTGTCTTTACCATTTTTCTACTCAAATAATTCTTTTAGTGAAATTCCTCTTTGATGCGCAACAGCCAACGGATCTTTCAATTGTTTCAGACCATACTCAACAGCCTTTACTACATTAATAGCATTGGTTGAGCCCGTAGCNTTTGATAATATGTTTGAAACACCTAGTTGTTGCATAATCATACGAACTGGACCGCCTGCAATAATACCTGTACCCTCTGATGCAGGTTTCATTATTAACCTTACAGAACCATGCTTAATTTTNAATTCGTGAGGAATNGTTCCATTAATTAAAGGTACCTTGAATAAATTCTTTTTTGCATTTTCTTTTGATTTGTTAACNGCAGATACAACNTCATTTGCTTTTCCAAATCCTATACCTACATGACCATTCCCATCACCAACACAAACTATACAATTAAATCTCATTCTTCTACCACCAGTAGTAGCTTTAGTTACTTTATTAATGGCTATAACTGTTTCGTCTTTTAGTTCTATTTCTGTTGGATTAATAAATTTATTCAATTTTTTTACCTCTTAAAATTTTATACCATTTTCACGTAATTCATCTGCAAATGCTTTGACTCTACCATGATATATATATCCATTTCTATCAAAAGTGATACTTGTAATTTTTTTTGTTTTCATTTTTTTAGAAAGCACTTTTGCTACAATTTTACTAATTTCGATCTTTGTTGACTTTGATAAACTTTTATCTTTTGAAATATCATTATCATTTGATGAAGATGACACAACTATACTACCTTTTTCTACATCAAGAACNTGACCATAAATATGTTTATTTGAACGAAAAACGATTAGTCTGTGATTGTTGTTTGACTTTCTTAATTTATTTTTCATTCTAGTTTTTTTCTTTATCCAATTTTTTCTGTCCATTATTAAGCAGCTCCTCCTACAGTCTTACCAGCTTTCTTTCGAATNTACTCATCTTTATATCTAATTCCTTTACCTTTATATGGNTCAGGCTTTCTGACTTGTCTAACTCTAGCAGAATACTGTCCAACTAATTGCTTGTCAATACCCTTGACTGTAATTTCAGTCGGTTTAGGGGTTTCTACAGTAATACCATCCGGACTTTGTACATAAACTGGATGCGAGTATCCAACATTTAGTAGCAAAAAGTTTCCTTTACTAGCATCAGCTGTAAAACCAGTTCCAACCAAACTTAATTCTCTAGTATATCCTATTGACACACCAATTATCATGTTAGATATCAAAGTTCTGGTTAAACCATGCAATTCTTTAAATTTCTTTAAATCAGATGGCCTAGACACTGTTATTTCTTTNTCTGAAATACCAATAATCATTTCTTTATCAAATTGATGGCTTAATTCACCTAATTTTCCTTTAACAATAACATTGTTATTATCGTTAGATACATTAACATCATCAGGAATATTTATTATTTTTCTACCTATTTGTGACATAATTTTCCATTTCTACCATACTTGGCATAGTACTTCACCACCAACACTTAATTTTTTAGCTTTTTTATTAGAAACTACACCNTTCGATGTAGTAATTATNGAAATTCCAAGACCATTAAGAACNCTTGGTAAATCATCAGATGAAACATATACTCNACAACCTGGCTTACTTACTCTTTTNATGCCATTTATTACAGGATTATTATCCATATCGTATTTTAGAAACACTCTTAAAATATGCTGTTTATCATCTTTAATTTCAATATAATCTTTGACAAAATGCTCTTCTTTCAATACATATGAGATTCTTTTTTTTAAATTTGAACAAGGAATATCAACGTAATCTTTAAGTCTACCTTGACCATTTCTTATTCTAGTTAAATAATCAGCTACTGGATCTGTCATTGACATATTTTTCTCCTACCAACTTGCTTTNGTTACGCCTGGAATTAATCCACTGCTTGCCATTTCACGAAGTGAAATTCTAGAAAGACCAAATCTTCTATAATATGATCTTGGTCTTCCAGTTAAATTACACCTATTACGAACCCTATTTGGGTTAGAATTTTTTGGCAGTTTTTCCAATTTTAATCTATATAATTGTCTCTCCTCGTAGCTCAAAGAAGTATCATTAATCTTACTAACTAACTCTTTTCTTTTAGTAGCATACCTTTCAACTAGTGTTTTTCTATNNATATTATGCATTATCTTAGATTTTTTTGCCATTATAAATTCCTGTATTTAGTTTTCAATGCTTTCAAGTTTTTTGTTTTCTTTTATAGGCATACCAAAGGCCATTAGCAACTTATATGCTTCATGATTATTTTGAGCAGAAGTAACAATATTAATATTCATACCACTCACTCTTTTTATTTTATCATAATTAATTTCGGGAAATATTATTTGTTCAGTAATACCAAAATTGTAATTTCCAAAACCATCAAAACCATTAGATGATAATCCTCTGAAGTCTCTAATACGTGGTGCCGCAATTGATATAAATCTATCTAAAAATTCATACATTTTTATTGATCTCAATGTAACCTTAATGCCTACAGGATCATTTTCTCTGATTTTGAAGTTTGATATTGCGTTTCTTGATTTGGTAACTACAGCTTTTTGTCCAGAAATACTTGACAACTCTTCAATGGCTGCTTTCAATTGATTCTCATTGAGTTTTGCCTGACCAAAGCCAATATTTAAAGAAATTTTTAGCAATTTAGGAACTCTCATCTGATTAGAAATACCCAAATCTTTAGATANTTCAGTTTTGATTCTCTTATTGTAATCTTCTAATAATCTTGGAATGTACTTGGACATATATTTTCCTAATCTATTTTCTTTCCTGTATTCTTTGCAATTCTAACTTTTTTACCACCATCGAGCACCTTGTATCCTACTTTAGTTGCTTTTCCACCGTTGACTAATTGAACATTAGACACATGGATTGAACCTTCTTTTTCAATAATAGCACCTTGCGGATTTTCCTGGTTAGGTCTCATATGTCTTTTTAACATGTTNATTCCTTCAACTATTAGTCTATTTTTTGAATTAAGCACTTTTAATACACGNCCCTCTTTTCCAGANTTTGCACCTGTTATAACTTTTACTGTATCACCTTGTCTAATCTTCATTATATAACCTCCGGTGCTAACGATAAAATTTTCATAAATCTTTTTTCTCTNAATTCTCTTGCAACTGGACCGAAAACACGAGTGCCTTGAGGTTCCTGATTATCATTAACCAAGACAGCAGCATTATCATCAAATCTAATATATGAGCCATCTTTTCTTCTTAATTCTTTTCTAGTTCTCACAATAACTGCTTTNGTTACTTCACCCTTTTTGACGACACCACCTGGTATTGCTTTTTTTACAGTAACTATTATTAAATCTCCTAACTTTGCATACTTTTTTCTAGTTCCACCCAAAACTTTTATACAAAGTAATTCCTTTGCTCCTGAATTATCTGCTACTTTTAATCTTGTTTCTTGTTGAATCATTTTTTAGTTTGCCTTTTTTTCAATGTTAACAACAACCCATCTTTTAAGTTTACTTGTAGGTTTATATTCTTCAATTCTAACAACATCACCTGCAGAACAAGTGTTAGATTCATCATGAGCATAATATTTTTTTGTTCTAACAATAAATTTATTATAAACAGGATGTGGAAAACGTCTCTCTACTTCTATTGTGGCAGTTTTATCCATTTTATTATCTAAAGCTGTACCAACAACTTGTCTTTTTGTACTTTTTTCAGACATTATTTAGCTGCCTTTCTTATATCTAATTCAATTTCTCTTAACATTGTTTTAATTCTAGCAATATCTTTTTTTGCTTTACGAATTTGAAAAGGATTTTCTAACTGTTGTAAAACTTTTTGAAAACGAAAGTTTTGCAAAATCTCTTTGCTATCTTTTAATTTAGATCTTAACTGCTTTTCATTTAATTTTTTCAAATCATCAGACATAACTACATAACCTCTCTCTTAGCCACCATTTTTGTTTTGATAGGCAACTTGTATCCACACTGTTTAAATGTTTCTTTTGCAGTTTCTTCATCTAAACCTTCAAGCTCAAATAAAATTCTTCCTGGCTTAACTACAGCAACCCAATACTCTGGCGAGCCTTTTCCTTTACCCATTCTAGTTTCTGCTGGTTTTTTGGTTATAGATTTATGAGGAAATATACGAATCCACATTTTACCAACTTTTCTTACACGTCTTGAAATCGTAATTCTTACAGCCTCAATCTGTCTGCTTGTAATCCAACCGGCTTCTAACGCCTTTAAACCATGAGTACCAAAAGCAACATAATCACCACCTTTGGCAAGACCTGTCATTCTTCCTTTTTGGGGTTTTCTATACTTAATTTTTCTTGGTGCTAACATAATTTACTTTCTTCTTTTTCCTCTAATTTCACCTTTAAAGATCCACACTTTTATTCCGATAATTCCATAAGTTGTATTAGCCTCAACTAGAGCATAATCAATATTTGCTCTTAAAGTATGTAATGGTACTCTACCATCTCTAAAAGTCTCTCCTCTTGCTATTTCAGCCCCATTTAATCTACCTGAAACACAGATTCTTATTCCTTCAGCACCCATGCTCATTGTAGATTGTATAGATTTTTTTACTGCTCTTCTGTAATTAACCTTTTTCTCGAGTTGCTGAGCAATACCTTGACCGACTAACTCAGCAGATAAACCAGGCCTTTTAATTTCGTTTACATTTATTTGTAAATTGTCATAACCTAAAATTTTCTTTAATTGTTTCTTAACTACTTCTATCTCCGAGCCACCTTTACCTATTATTAAACCAGGCCTTGAAGTGCTTACAGTAATTGTTGTTTTTGAAGGTTTTCTATCAATTTGTATTGTTGAAAGGCTCGACTTAGAGAATCTTCTATTAAGATAGTGTCTAATTAAAATATCCTCATTGACTCTAGCTGCAAAGTTTTTTTCATCAAACCATACGGAATCCCAACTTCTATTAACACCTAACCTAAGACCTATTGGATTTACTTTTTGTCCCAAAACTTATCCCTTCTCGCTTGAAATAATTATTGTTAAATGACTTGTTCTTTTTCTAATACCTGTTGCTCTACCCATTGCAGCAGGTCTAAAACGTTTCATTACTGGCCCCTCATCAACATATGCTGTTTTAATAAATATAGATTCACTATTAACATCAGTTTCAGAATTCATCATATTTGAAACTGCACTGTTTAATACCTCAATAATATAAGTTGAGGCTTTTTTGTTCGTTAATGACAACTTATTAATAGCCGCATCAACTTTAAGGCCCTTAACCATATTAAGAACATATCTTATTTTATAAGGAGATTGTCTTATAAATCTTTTTCTCGCAATAGCTTCCATTATTTTTTTCTATCTCCTGAATGTTGTCTAAAAATTCTAGTAGGTGAAAACTCACCAAATTTATGGCCAACCATGTTCTCTGTTACATAGACTGGAATAAACTTATTTCCATTATGAACTGCAAAAGTTAAACCAACAAATTCTGGAGATATAGTTGACCTTCTTGACCAAGTTTTAATAACTTCTTTATTAGAACTTTCTAAAGCTTTTCTAACTTTTATTTCAAGTTTAGGATCAATGTAAGGTCCTTTTTTAAGTGATCTTGCCATTTTTAACTATTTTCTCCTTTTTACTATAAATTTATTAGATGGCTTATTCTTTTTCCTAGTTTTATAACCTTTAGCTGGTGTACCCCAAGGTGAAACGGGATGTCTACCACCAGAGGTCTTACCTTCTCCGCCACCGTGAGGGTGGTCAACTGGATTCATAACAACACCTCTTACCTTTGGTCTTCTACCTAACCACCTAGATTTACCAGCTTTACCTATTGTGCTATTTTCATGAGTTTTATTACCAACAACTCCTATGGTTGCAGCACATTCTTCAGATACCATCCTCATTTCACCTGAAGGAAGTTTTAATGTTATCATTGCACTATCTTTAGCCATAATTCTAGCATAACATCCTGCACTTCTAGCCATCTGAGCACCTTTACCAGGTTTAAGCTCAATGTTATGTATTAGCATTCCATCTGGTATAAATTTCATTTTCATAGCATTGCCAATTTCAAAATCTACACTTTTTTCAGATGATGAAATTATTTTTTGATCTACTTTAATTCCATCTGGTGCAATAATATATCTTTTTTCACCATCTTCATATTCAACCAAAGCGATTCTCGATGATCTGTTAGGGTCATATTCAATTGCTATGATAGTACCTATAATATCAAACTTATTTCGCTTAAAATCTATCAATCTATATCTTCTCTTATGTCCTCCACCTCTTCTTCTTGAGGTAATTTTTCCATGATGATTTCTACCGCCAGTTTTACGTAAAGCAACCGTTAAATTTCTTTCCGGTTTAGATTTAGTAATCTCATCAAAGGTTGGAACAACATTAAATCTTCTTGAAGGGGTATCAGGTTTTAATCTTTTAGTTGCCATCTAGATTTCTCCTCCAACTATATCAATTTCGTGACCTTCATGCAATATGACTATTGCTTTTTTCCAATCAGATCTAAAACCACTAGTTCTAAGAACCCTACCATTACTTCTAACACTAGTATTTTTCATTTTGCCTTTGAAATTCATAGTTCTAACTTTTTTTACTTTAACTTCAAATTTTTGCTCTACAGCAGATTTAATTTGAAGTTTATTGGATTTTTTCGAAACCTGAAATGCATATTGCTTATTTGAAGCTTCAGCCAATTTACTAACTTTTTCACTTAATAGTGGTCTAATAATAATGTCTGTATTGTTCATCTAGTTCTTACCTAACGTATTTAAATATTCAACGCTTTTTTTATCAAGGATAATTGTAGTTGAATTCATGAGCTCATAAACGCTAACATCATCAACTTTAAAAGTATTAACCATTGGGATGTTTCTACAACTCAAATGAAAGTTTTGGTCTTTATCTTTTGATAAAAAACTTACTTTCTTATCATTAATTTTTAAATTTTTTAACATTGAAACTACATTACTTGTTTTTGTAGTTTCTAGTTCTAAGTTATCTATAACAATCACACTACCAGATGAAAACTTATTTGATAATACGCTAAATCTGGCTAATTTTTTGACCTTTTTATTAATTTTTTGGCTGTATTGTCTTGGAGATGGGCCAAAAGCGGTTCCGCCATGAACTCTTGAAGGATTTCTTAACCTTCCTGCACGCGCTCTACCAGTACCTTTTTGTTTCCAAGGTTTAGCGCCAGTACCACTAACTTCAGACTTGCCCTTAGATTTAGATGTACCTTGTCTTTTGGCTGCTAACTCAGATTTCACAACAAGGTATATACTGTGATCATTTGATTCTATACCAAACACATTTTTATCTAAACTTATTGATTTAGAAGTTTTTTTACCTTCAATATTATATATATCTAATTTCATAATTTTTTTTAAAAAGTAATAGATACTAAATTATTATTAGAACCTGGTACTGCTCCTTTTATAAATAATAGATTATTTTCTATGTCAACTTTAATAATTTCAAGATTCTCAACTGTAACCTGATCACCACCATATCTTCCAGGCATTTTTTTACCTTTCCAAATTCTAGAAGGGTCAGAGCCAGCGCCTACTGATCCAGGTTTTCTCATCACACTNTTTTTACCATGTGAAGCTCTACCACCACCAAAACCGTGTCTTTTCATAACTCCAGCAAAACCTTTACCTTTAGAAGTTCCTGTTACTGATACAAACTCACCTTTACTAAAAATATTAACATCTATTTTTTCACCTAAAGTAAATTTATCATCTTTTAAAGTTCTATATTCTTTAGAAAATTTTAATGGTTCACAATTATTTTTTTTAAAATGATTAGTTTTTGGCTTATTTGCTTTTTTATCAAAAATATATCCAATTTGNACTGCATTATATCCATCNTTTTCATCATTTTTAATTTGCGANACATAACATGGTCCTGCCTCAATTACGGTAGCAGGAAATTGCTGACCATCTTCACTGTAAATACTAGTCATACCTACTTTTGTGCCTAAAATAAACTTAGCAAATGGGTTTACTTCATTAGCATCTCCCATATTTTCATTCGCACTCTTCTCTTCAGATAATTCGTTATTTGAACTATCAGAGTCATTATCTTCAGTTTGACCTGATGCAGTTTCATTTTCAACAGAATCTGATTCTACATTTGTTTTTTCTTCGATATTATCACCTTGATCTGAATTAACATCAGTGACTTGCTCTTCTGTTTTTAAATCTTCAGTTTCTTGTTTTATATTTTCTTTTTCTTCATTCATAATTTTTATGTCTTAATTTCTATATCAACACCAGCAGGTAAGTCAAGTTTCATCAAAGAATCAACAGTTTTTGATGAAGTATTTAATAAATCTATTATTCTTAAATGAACTTTAATTTGAAATTGTTCTCTAGATTTTTTATTAACATGAACCGATCTATTTACAGTATAAATTGATTTTTTAGTTGGTAAGGGTATTGGTCCCATTACCAAGGCTCCAGTATTCTTTGCTGTCTGAACAATTTTTTCAGATGATTTATCTAACAATACATGATCATAAGCTTTTAATCTAATTCTAATTTTATTCATTTAATACTATCCTACTGTTTTTCCTGCATATTTTTCTAAAACTTCTTGTGATATTGATTTTGGTGCTTTGAGGTATTTTGCAAATTGAAGCGTAAATACTGCTCTGCCTTGCGTCATTGACCTTAAATCCGTAGCATAGCCAAACATTCCTGATAGTGGAACTTCAGACTTAATAATCTGTGCATTATTTTTTCTATCCATACCTAAAACGCTTCCTCTTCTGGAAGTAATATCACCTGAAACTGAACCAAAATATTCTTCTGGAACAACTACTTCTAATGCCATAATAGGTTCAAGCAAAACAGGACTTGCTTTCTTAGCAGCATCTCTAAAAGCCATAGAACCCGCTATTTTAAATGCCATTTCATTAGAGTCCACATCGTGNGTTGAACCATCTACTAATTTAACTTTTAAATCTTCTAAGGGATAACCAGCCAAAACTCCTGTTTTCATTGCCTCTTGAATACCAGCACTAACAGAATTAATGTAAATTTTTGGAATTTTGCCTCCTGTAATTTTATCTTCAAATTCATATCCCGAACCAGCTTGGTTAGGTTCAATTTCAATAACTACATGTGCATATTGTCCACGACCACCTGATTGTTTTACAAATTTAGTCTCGTGCTTTATCGAATCAGTTATAGATTCTTTGTATGCAACTTGGGGTGCGCCTACATGCACGTTTACCTTAAATTCTCTTTTTAATCTGTCACATATAATGTCAAGATGCAATTCTCCCATTCCTGATATGATAGTTTGACCAGAATCCTCATCACTTTTGACGTTAAAGGTAGGATCTTCTTCAGCTAGCTTGCTTAACGCAACTGTTAAATTTTCCTGATCTTGCTTAGATGAGGGTTCAACAGCAACTGAAATAACAGGATCAGGAAACTCCATTGACTCAAGTATAATTTGATCTTTTAAATCACACAGTGTATGACCTGTTTTTGTATCTTTAAGACCAACCATACCTGCAATTTCGCCAGCCTCAACTGTTTTTCTCTCTTCTGTTTTTCTTGAGTGCATTAACATCAACCTTCCAACACGTTCCTTCTTCCCTGAAGTTGGATTATAAATGAAATCACCTGTAGACACGGAACCAGAATAAACTCTAAAAAAAGTTAACCTTCCAACAAAAGGGTCTGTCATTATTTTAAATGCTAAGGCCGAAAATGGAGTATCAACACTTGGTGATCTTTCAAGTTCTTTAGTGCTATCATCTACATCAAAACCTTTGATAGCTCCTACGTCAAGGGGGGATGGCAAAAAGTCTATAATGTAATCTAACAAACTTTGCACACCTTTATTTTTAAATGCTGATCCACACAACATAGGAACTATATCGCCGGATATGCAAGATTTTCTAATCGCTGTTTTTAACTCATCAATTACTATATCTTCGCCTTCTAAATACTTCTCCATTAAAACTTCATCATTTGATGCAACCTCTTCTAATAAATGACCTCTCCATTCTTCAGCTTTTTCTTTCATATTATCAGGAATTTCAGTAATGTCAAAATTAGAGCCATCATCTTCAGCATAATTGATTGCTTTCATTTCAATCAAATCAACAACGCCTGTGAATGTAGCCCCATCGCCAATAGGTATATTTAAAGGGACCGGATTTGCGCCAAATCTCTCTTTCATCATATCAAGTACATTATAAAAATCGGCACCGGTTCTGTCCATTTTGTTAACAAATCCCATACGAGGAACATTGTACCTGTCAGCCTGATTCCATACAGTTTCAGATTGAGGTTCAACCCCACCTACAGCACAAAAACATGCAACAGCACCATCTAAAACACGAAGTGATCTTTCAACTTCCATNGTAAAATCAACGTGCCCTGGAGTATCAATAATATTTATTCTTCGGTCTTTCCAAAAACAAGTTGTAGCAGCAGAAGTTATAGTAATGCCACGTTCTTTTTCTTGTTCCATCCAATCCATAGTAGCAGCACCATCATGAACTTCTCCAAGTTTGTGAAGTCTACCAGTATAGTATAAAATTCTCTCTGTAGTAGTGGTTTTGCCTGCATCAATGTGCGCCATAATACCAATATTTCTTACATCTTTGAGTGCTACTTTTTTATTTTCCATAATTGTTAATTACCCAAAATGTGCAAACGCTTTGTTTGCCTCAGCCATTTTGTGAGTATCTTCCTTCTTTTTTATTGATGAACCTTCATTATTAGAAGCAGCAATTAATTCTGCAGCTAGACGATCAGCCATAGTCTGGCCTTTTCTAGTTTTTGAAAATTGAATGATCCATCTCATTGCTAATGCCATTCTTCTACTTTTTGAAATTTCAACCGGAACTTGATATGTTGCGCCACCTATTCTTTTAGATTTAACCTCTAAAACAGGCGCTACATTTTCTAGAGCCTTTTTAAAAACAGCCAATCCGTCATCTGTTTTTATCTTGCTCTCAATGATATTTAAACTGCCATAAAAAATCTTTTCAGAAATACTTTTTTTACCAGAAACCATAAGATTATTAACAAACTTTGTAACAACTAAGTCATTAAAAACTGGATCTGGTGCGATTTCTCTTCTTTCGGGTCTTCTTCTTCTCATTTTTTATTCCTTAGGCTTTTTTGTACCATATCTAGATCTACTTGTTTTTCTACCTTCAACACCAGCTGGATCAAGTACACCTCTTACAACATGATATCTAACACCAGGCAAATCTTTAACTCTACCACCCTCTATTAAAACAATTGAGTGCTCTTGAATATTGTGTCCCTCACCTGGTATGTAAGCTGTTACCTCATAACCATTAGATAATTTTACTCTCGCTACTTTTCTAAGTGCTGAGTTAGGTTTTTTTGGCGTGGTTGTATACACACGGGTACAAACTCCCCTTCTTTGTGGACACTCCATCAAAGCGGGAACTTTGTTTTTCTTTACTAAATTTTTTCTACCTTTTCTAACTAATTGGTTTATCGTCGGCATATCGTCTCCTGTATAGCCCCGTAAAATACATCAATTTTTTCTATATGCAAAAGAAAAAAAAGTTTTTTTTTAATGGTTGAAATTAAAACTATTAGAAAAATGTTATTTCTGAGGAAAACTACTCTATATTATCTAACTCTTGAGCTTCCATTTCAGCCGCTTCTTGTTCGGCTTTTAATTTTGCTTCTAATTCCTCTTTTTCAATTTCAGATGGATTAGATACGAGTAAATTTCTAGCATGCTCTGCTCCAGTACCTGCAGGAATTAAACGTCCAATAATTACATTTTCCTTGAGACCTCGNAAATGATCAGTTTTACATTCTATTGCTGCATCAGTTAATACTCTAGTAGTTTCCTGGAATGAAGCAGCAGAAATAAAACTTTCTGTATTTAATGAAGCTCTAGTAATTCCTAACAATAATGGTTTAAAAGTAGCCGGAGTTGCTTTGCGAGTTTTAATTGTATCTTTTCCTTGCTCTTTTAATTCTTTGTTTGTTTCTTGAATGTTATGCTTTTCAACTACATCATTTTCTTCGTATTCGGAATCACCAGGATTTTTGACTACTAACTTATTAAGTAATGATAAGTTTTCTTCCTTAAGAATAAATCTATTAACTCTATCACCTGGTAAAAATTGAGAGTCTCCAGAATCTTCAATAATTACTTTATGCATCATCTGCCTAACAATAACTTCAATATGCTTATCATTTATTGATACTTGCTGNAATCTGTAAACTTCTTGAATTGATTCNACAAGATATTCCTGCGCTTGATATGAGCCTCTAATTTTCAGAATATCTTGCGGTGAAACTGAACCTTCACANAGTCTGTCACCTGCAAATACACGGTCTTTATCTTGAACTAAAACATGCTTACCNTATGGTATTTTGTAAATTTTTTCTTCAGATTTACCTNTAACATGAATTTCTTTAACNCCTCTTTTAGTTTTTCCGTATTTTACAATACCGTCAGTTTCAGATATTACTGCGGGATTTGAAGGATTTCTTGCTTCAAATAATTCAGCAATTCTTGGAAGACCACCAGTAATATCTCTAGTTTTTCCTGCATCTTTAGGAATTTTAACGAGAATTTGTCCAGCCTTGACTGTTGAGCCTTCTTTTACTATGACAGTTGCTTTAACTGGCAGAATGCTTGTCACAACTTCTAGATTTTTGCCTTTTTTAGTCTGTATTTCAAGATGTGGACTTAAATTTCTATTTTTAGATTCTGTAATAAGTATCATTTTCTTGCCACCTTCAACGGCTTCTTCGACAAATGTTTCACCTTTTATCATATCTTTAAACACAACTTTACCATCACTTCTAGCTAAAATAACATCTGTATAAGGATCCCATGAAAATAAAACATCACCCTTAGATATTTTTTCATTATCCTTNACTAAAACTTGAGCGCCATATGGTACAGTCCAACCAGTAATATGCAAACCATTTTCATCAATTAATTCTATATTACCATTTCTTGATACAGCTATATGATTTTTTGTTTTCTTATCTTTAACTTCTAATAACTCAAGTTTATCAGAAAATTTAATTATACCATCTTTTTTAGCTTCCATATGAGAAGATTCTACTATTCTGGATGCAGTACCTCCAATATGGAAGGTTCTTAACGTAAGCTGAGTTCCTGGCTCTCCTATTGATTGTGCGGCCATAATACCAACTGCNTCACCTAATTTTGCTAAACTTGTTGTTGCTAAATTAATACCGTAACATTTAATGCATATACCTGATGTAGATTCACAAGTAAGAACCGATCTAACTTTAACCTGATTAATACTGCTTGAACATATATCCTCTGCTTGTTGTGTTGAAATTATCTCATTAGATTTTACATAAATATCTCCTGTGATAGGATCTACAACATCATCACATACAAATCTTCCAATAATTCTATCATAAAGAGGCTCAATAATTTTCTCACCTTCTTTGATATCTTTCATTACTACACCTTGTATCGTACCACAATCCAGCTCAGAAATAGTTACATCCTGCGCAACATCCACCAATCTTCTAGTAAGATATCCAGCATCAGCTGTTTTTAAAGCTGTATCTGCTAGACCTTTTCTGGCTCCATGAGTGGAAATGAAATACTCAAAAGCTCCTAAGCCCTCTTTAAAGTTAGATTTTATTGGATTTTCTATAATTTCACCTGCTGAACCTACAAGACTTTTCTTAGGTTTAGCCATTAATCCTCTCATACCAGCCAATTGCTTAATTTGATCTTGNCTTCCTCTTGCTCCAGAGTCTGCCATCATNTACAACGCATTAAAACCTTGGTTATCGCTCTCTAATTCATCAAACATCTCTTTAGCAACTTCATTTGTAGCGTGAGTCCAAACATCAATAACCTTATTGTATCTTTCACCCTCTGTTAGAATTTGTCTATCAAACTTAGATTTAATATCAAGAATCTCTTCTTCTGCTCTACCTATAATTGTATCTTTCATTTGAGGTATGTGAATATCACTAATAGCTATGGATAACCCAGATTCAAATGCACTATTAAAACCTAAGTCTTTCAATCGATCTAAGAACTTAACTGTCTCATAGTTACCTTTTTCAGAATAACTTTTAGTAACAATTTTAACTAACTCTTTTTTACCAACGGTCATATTATAATATTCCATTCCTTTTGGTAAAATTGAATTAAAAATAACCCTTCCTAAACTTGTATCTTTAATAAGTTTTCCTTCAAATCTAAATGATACTTTAGCATGAAGAGATATTTCTTTATTTTCTACAGCTAACCTTGCTTCAGAATATGAGCCTATAATTGAATTTTCGCCAACTTCACCATTTCTAGGTCTAGTCAAATAATAGCAACCCAAAATCATATCTTGGGATGGTATTGCTATTGGATGACCTGTAGCAGGGTGAAGTATATTATGGCTAGATAACATTAAGAGCCACGCCTCCATTTTTGCTTCTTCTGACAGAGGAACATGGACAGCCATTTGATCACCATCAAAATCAGCATTAAATGCAGCACAAACTAATGGGTGCAATCTTATTGCTCTTCCTTCTATCAATACTGGTTGAAATGCTTGAATTCCAAGCCTATGAAGGGTTGGTGCTCTGTTTAAGAGGACAGGATTATTAGAAACCGTATATTCTAAAACTGAATAAATTTTAGAATCTTTTTTCTCAACCATTAACTTGGCACTTCTTGGAGTTCTAGTATATCCTCTAGAGATTAATTCTTTTATAATGTGTGGCTTAAATAATTCTATTGCCATATCCTTTGGAATGCCGCACTCATGAAGTTGTAATTCTGGACCTACAACAATAACAGATCGACCAGAGTAGTCAACTCTTTTACCTAATAAATTCTGTCTAAATCTACCAGATTTTCCTTTGAGTGAGTCACTTAAGGATTTTAAAGGCCTTCTGGTACCACTTCTAACTGCTGATTGAAGTCTGCTATTATCAATTAAAGAATCAACAGATTCTTGAAGCATTCTCTTTTCATTTCTTAAAATAACATCAGGAGCCTTAATCTCCATTAGTTGTTTTAATCTATTGTTACGGATTATTATTCTTCTATATAAATCATTTAAATCAGATGCAGCAAACCTTCCACCATCCAATGGTACAAGAGGTCTTAATTCTGGAGGTATAACTGGCAAAACACTCATAACCATCCATTCTGGTTGATTAACAATTTTCTTATTTAATGTATTATCAAATTTCTTAAATATTCTTAATCTTTTGAGAGCCTCTTCTTTTTTTTGCATTGAATACTTACCTTTTGCAATTTCAGTAAGTTTTGCCATTTCTTCTTTTATATCTAACTTTCTAAGTAGGTCTCTAACAGCTTCTCCACCCATTTTTGCTTCAAAATACTCTTCGTTATCAATCTGATCTTCCGTAACATTATCTGAGTCTATACCATATTGTTCATCTAAATCTAGAAATTCATTCTCATCAATTAAATCACCAAAATTCTTACCTGATTGACCTGGATTGGTAACAGCAAACTGCTCATAATAAACAAGTTTTTCTAATTGTTTTGTAGTGTACCCTAACAAATAACTTATTTTACTTGGTATTGATCTGAAGAACCAAATATGTATAACAGGTACAGCAAGAGTTATGTGACCCATCCTCTTTCTTCTTACAGATTTAGTTGTTACTTCAACACCACATCTGTCGCATACGATTCCTCTATAACGAATGCCCTTATATTTTCCACAATTACATTCCCAATTTTTAATTGGNCCAAATATCTTTTCACAAAACAATCCATCTTTTTCAGGTTTGTAAGATCTATAATTTATTGTTTCAGGCTTTAACACTTCTCCAAAAGATCTTTCTAATATTTTTTCTGGAGAAAGCAAGCCTAAAGTAATACTACTAAACGAATCTGATTTAACACTTCTAACTGATTGATTGTTTGTATTTATCATTATAAAATTATCCTTTTTTAAAAAAATTAATCTACAACTACGTTAAGACCTAAGCCTTCAAGCTCTTTAACTAGAACATTGAATGATTCTGGAACATTAGCCGAAGGTGCGTTTTCACCCTTAACAATAGCATTGTATAATTTTGTTCTTCCTTCTATATCATCTGATTTAGTCGTCAATATTTCTTGTAATGTATGAGCCGCACCGTAAGCTTCTAATGCCCATACTTCCATTTCACCAAAACGCTGACCTCCTGATTGAGCCTTGCCTCCTAAAGGTTGTTGCGTAATTAAAGAATATGGACCTGTTGATCTAGCATGCATCTTATCAGCGATTAAGTGAGAAAGTTTCATAAAATAGATAGTTCCAACTGTGACTGGAAATTTAATTTTTTCACCAGTTCTACCATCCCATAGGTCGATTTTTCCAGATTCAGGTAAACCCGCATCTTTCAATTCACTTAATACATCATCAAACTTTGCTCCATCAAAAACAGGAGTATAGTATCTTTTACCTAATTTATCACCAGCCCATCCAAGCATCGTTTCATAAAGTTGCCCAAGATTCATTCTAGATGGTACACCTAAAGGATTCAAAACTAAATCTACAGGTTTTCCATCAGCACCATATGGCATATCTTCCTCTGGAACAACAAGAGCAACAATTCCTTTATTACCATGTCGACCAGCCATTTTATCACCAATAGAGACTTTTCTTTTATCAGCAATGTAAACTTTTGCTAATTTCATAACACCTTGCTGAAGTTCATCACCTGTTCTTAAAATAAAGACGTTCTTTTCTAAATCTTCTTCAAGTTGCTTTAGATTTCTTTTGTAATTTTTCCAAATAGTCAAAATCTTATTCCATACTCCAAAATCTTCAACCCATGGAGATTTTAGAGATATAGAATCAAATTCTAAAGATTTTAACCTATTTTTAGTTAGCAGTGTTTTTGCTTTTACTACAGTCTTATCAGTTGCAATATCTCTCATACCACCACAAATTTGATTTAATAATTGTTGGTGAAGCAGATCATTTCTTTTTTCAATAAGTTCTAATCTTTTTTGTCTTGCTTCTTTTTGTATTTTTCTTATTTCTTGCTTTTCTTCAGCAAGCATTGCTCTATTTTTTCTCTCAAAAAGTTGGGTTTCTATTACAATACCGTTAACACCTGAAGTACATCTTTTAGATGCATCTTTAACATTACCCGCTTTTTCACCAAAAATTGCCTTTAAAAGTTTCTCTTCTGGTGTCGGGTCTGTTTCACCTTTTGGTGTTACTTTACCAACAAGTATATCGCCTGAATCAACTTCCGCACCAACTCTTACAATACCTTTGTCATCAAGATTTCTTGTAGCTTCTTCACTTACATTTGGAATTTCATTTGTTAATTCTTCTTCACCCCTTTTTGTGTCCCTGATCTCAACTTCAAATTCTTTGATGTGAATAGAGGTAAACATGTCTTCTTTTACACATTTTTCACTAATAACAATGGCATCCTCAAAATTATATCCTCTCCAAGGCATAAATGCAACTCTAAGATTTCTACCTAAAGCTAATTCCCCTTTTTGAGTGGATTGACCATCNGCTAAAACATCACCTTTTTTAATTGTTTGACCTAACTTAACTCTAGGNTTTTGATTTATACATGTATTTTGATTTGATCTTAAGAATTTTCTCAAATGAAATGTTTGTTCTTCTTCTTGTTTAACTAAATCTAATTCAGGATTCATATCCTTAATTTTTATCTTAATTTTTTCAGCATCAACATATGTAACTTTACCATTTACNGGTGATATCATACATGCTCTNGAATCTTTAGCTACGACTGATTCCATNCCAGTACCAACAATNGGAGCCTGAGGGCTCATTAAAGGCACAGATTGTCTCATCATATTTGANCCCATTAACGCTCTATTNGCNTCGTCATTCTCAAGAAATGGNATNAATGCTGCAGAAACACTAACAAGCTGTCTTGGTGATACATCTACGTANTCAACTTTATTAGATTGAATTGTTGGAAAATTATCACCATTTCTAGCTCTGATTTCCTTTTCTACAAATTTACCATTTTTAATTTTTTCAGTAGACTGAACTATAAANGCTCTATCTTCTTCATCAGGAGATAAAAATTTNACTTTATCNCTAATTTTATTNTCATCTTCAATNATTCTATATGGAGATTCAATNAAACCTAGATTGTTTACTACTGCATGAGTCGATAAGGAATTTATCAATCCAATATTTGGACCTTCTGGTGTTTCAATTGGGCATAATCTTCCATAATGCGTGTAATGCACATCTCTAACCTCAAATCCAGCTCTTTCCCTAGATAAACCACCTGGACCTAAAGATGAAATTCTTCTTTTNTGCGTAATTTCAGCAAGTGGGTTTGTTTGGTCCATAAACTGAGAAAGTTGGCTAGTTCCAAAAAATGTATTTAAAACTGTTGAAATGACCCTTGAATTGATTAAATCCTGAGGAGTAATACTTTCAGCTTCTCTTTGATTCATTCTTTCTGTAATTGTTCTTTGCATTCTACTTAGCGCAATATTAAATTGGTTTTGTAACTGCTCACCAACAGTTCTNACTCTNCTATTACCTAANTGATCNATATCATCAGGCCCTCTTTCNCCATTTCTCATTGAAATTAANTATTTAAAAACATTAATAAANTCATCNTTNGTNANNACNGGNTCNGTAATNGGTACATCNAAATCAAATTTCTTATTAATTCTATATCTNCCNACNGCNCCNANNTCATATTTNTTTGTNGAAAAGAATANCTTTTCAATAAATTTTTGNGCNANATCAACATTNGGNGCNTGNCCAGTTCTTAANTGTGTNTACAGNANCCTAACAGCCTCTTCATGATTGTTNGTNGGNTCNTTNGCAATTGTATTTTTNAGCATCTCTATNTATAAATTATCANTTGAATCATTTTNTNTNTNATCATCAAATANNGTNATNTCTGAAATNTTTGNAGANTTTANTANNTTNANTTCTTNATCAGTTATNNNAGTATTTGNNTCNATTAANATNTCACCNGTTTTTTNNTCAANTANATCAGANATNATANTTTTATCTANAATNTNTTTANCNACNTTNNATTTTTTAGTAAGTNTAAANGCAGAAAANATATCTTCATTANTNGANTANCCAATNGCNCTNAATANNAANGTTGCAGGNAATTTTCTTCTTCNATCNATAATTGCATAAATACAATCATAAATGTCACTAGTGAAATCAACCCAAGATCCTCTAAAAGGAATAATTCTAGCTTGAAATATTTTTGTNCCATTAGGATGAAGGTTTTGATCGAAAAATACACCTGGAGATCTTTGGAGCTGACTAACAATAACTCTTTCAGCTCCATTTATGATAAATGTTCCACTTTTGGTCATATAGGGGATATTNCCAAAGAAAACGTCTTGTTCAATACTTTGTATGTATTTTGATCTATCGTTCTCATCAGTTATGTGTAAAACGAATTTTACTTTAAGTGGAACAGAATAGGTTATTCTTCTTTCAAGAACTTCTTTAACGCTATATCTTGGAATACCTAAGTAATAGTATTTGTACTCTAATACATAATTTTTATGATTATCTTCTATTGGAAAAATATTTTGAAAAACAGCCTCTAATCCAATATTTTCTCTTTTTTCAGGAAGAGTTTCCTCTTGTAAAAAATCTTCCATTGAATTAACCTGAATAGCTAATAAATCAGGTATAGATACAATTTCTTCTAATTTAGAAAAATTGAATACATCTTTAGACGATAAAGAATTACTTGCCAAAACAAGCCCTCCTATTTAAATGTTAAAAAATTATAATCTAGGTAAAAAAGATTACTTTAAAGTGACAGTAGCACCAGCTTCTTCAAGCTGCTTTTTAATTTCTTCTGCCTCTGCTTTAGGAGCAGCTTCTTTNATTTTAGAAGGAGCGCCATCTACTAACTCTTTTGCTTCCTTCAATCCAAGACCTGTTGCTGTCCTAACAACTTTNATAACATTTATTTTCTTATCTCCAACACTAGTAAGCTCTATGTCGAAATCATCTTTAGCTTCTGCTGCTGCTTCGCCATCTCCAGCGCCACCTGCTGCTGGTGCAGCCATTGCTACAGGAGCTGCAGCTGATACACCAAATTTTTCTTCGATGTCTTTTATTAACTCAGAAACTTCTACCATGTTAGCAGCTTCTAAATATTCTAGTACATCTTCTCTAGTTGCTTTTGCCATTTTATTCCCCTATTATATTAACTTTTTGTATTTTTTAAATTATTTAAAGCACTTAATAAACTACCAATGGAGCCATTAAGTGTAGATACTAATTTTGTCATCGGTTGATTAATCATCATAATCATTTTTGCTAATGACTCTTCTTTAGAAGGCATATTAGCAAATTCTTTATATTTATCTGATGAATACAACTTGCCATCAAAAAATAAACCTAATATTTCAAGTAGGTCTTCATTTTCTTTTTTAAATTCTTTTATTACTTTTGCTGGAGAAGTTGGATCGTTAGAATAGGCTATTCCAACCTGACCATTTAAAATATCATCAAATAAACCTTCCAGTCCAGCATCTTTAGCTGCAAGTTTAGTTAATGTATTTTTTGTCACAGAAAAATCTACATCATTTTCTCTAAATGATTTTCTTAACTTTGTTATTGTTGGAACATCAATTCCTGTATATCTAGTAAAATATACACCTGAGGCATTTTTTAATTTTTCAGATGTATCTTTAACTATATTTACTTTTTGTTCGTTTGGCATAAAAATCTCTCTAACTAATTTGTAAATGAATTTTTGTCAAGCCTAATACCTGGGCCCATAGTTGAAGAAAGTGTGACCTTTTTTAAATACACACCTTTCAAAGAATTTGGTTTTGCTTTAATTATTGAACTCATGATAGCATTGCAATTATCAAGTAATTTTGATTTATCAAATGAACTTTTGCCAATTATCGTGTGAACTATACCAGTTTTATCTACTCTATATTCAATTTTACCCTTTTTTACTTCAGTAACTGCATTTTTAACATCAGGCGTTACTGTGCCAGACTTCGGATTAGGCATAAGTTTCTTAGGTCCTAAGATTCTTCCTAACTTTCCTACTTCAACCATCATATCAGGTGTAGAAATAATAATATCTACATCAGTCCATCCACCTTTAATTTTATCTAGATATTCTTTATCTCCTGCGTAATCTGCTCCAGCAGATAAAGCTTCATCTGCTTTGTCGCCTTTAGCAATAACAAGTACCTTAACATTTTTACCTGTCCCATGAGGTAAGGAAACAGTTCCTCTTATAACTTGATCGGCATGCCTAGGATCTACACCTAAATTGATCGATAAATCAACAGTCTGATCAAACTTAGTGTTAGTAGAGTTTGACAACAAATCTAAAGCCTCTTCAATGCTATAATTTTTTTCTAAATCATACTTACTTAAATTGTCTAAATATCTTCTACTTCTTTTCATTATACATTATCCTTCAGTAGTTATTCCCATACTTCTAGCAGTTCCTCTAACCATTGACATTGCTGCATTAAGATCGCTAGCATTCAAATCTGGCATTTTAATTTCTGCAATTTCTTTTACTTGATTTTCTGATAAATTTCCAACTTTTTCTTTATTAGGCTCTCCAGATCCACTTTTCAATTTTAAAGCTTCAAGTATTAAAAATGATGTCGGGGGAGTCTTTGTTATAAATGTAAAGGACCTATCAGCAAAAACAGTTATTTCAACAGGAATCAATTGCCCAGACATTTCTTGTGTCTTGGCATTAAATGCCTTACAAAACTCCATGATATTTACACCGTGCTGTCCAAGTGCTGGACCAACAGGGGGAGAAGGGTTAGCTTGTCCTGCCTGAATTTGTAATTTTATATAACCTGCAACTTTTTTTGACATTTTTCTACCTTATTTTTGTGATTCAATCTGGAAACAATCAAGTTCAACCGAAGTTGGTCTTCCAAAAATTGAAACTACAACTTTAACTTTTTGCTTTTCATCATTGACTTCTTCAACGTTACCAGTAAAATCAATGAATGGCCCTGAAATAACTTTAACACTATCTCCAACTTTGTAAGAAGTTGTGATGAGTTCTCTACCTTCTTTATCTGCTACTTCACCAAAAATTCTTTTTATTTCCTTATCTTTTAATGGAACTGGAGCAGATCCCTTAGGTCCTACAAAACTAAGGACGCCAGGAGTATTCTCAACAACATACTTAGACTGATCATTCATTTCCATATTTATAAGAATATATCCAGGAAAAAACATTTTTTCTTTAACTCTTTTCTTATTATTTCTCACCTCTACAACTTTTTCATACGGCAAAAAAACTTCCTCAATATCTTGCTCTATACTTGCTTCTTCAGCCTCGCGCAAAATATTTTCTTTTGTTGCTTGCTCTTTTCCAGATATAACTCTTAAGGAATACCACATATTTTAAAATTCCTAAAATTAGTTGTAAATCCAGCCAGTGACTGGACCTAATAACGTATCATCTAAAAACCATAAAAAAATACCAAGAATTATAGCAAACACAAAAACTATAACAGTGGACCCGATAAGTTCTTGCTTACCTGACCACGTTACCTTTTTCATCTCGAGTTTCACACTTGAGAAATAATTAAAAAATGTTTTCATAATACATAACCCTTACTATTATCAAAGCAGGAGTGGAAGGACTCGAACCCTCAACTTTCGGCTTTGGAGGCCGACGCTCTACCAATTGAACTACACTCCTATAAAAAAACTAATTATTTAGTTTCTTTAAAAATCACATGCTTTTTAGCAACAGGATCGTACTTCTTATATTCTAGCTTTTCTGGATGTATACGTTTGTTTTTTGTAACCGTATATCTGTAACCCGTACCAGCTGTACTCTCTAATTGTACTATATCTCTTTTGCTATTTCCAGCCATATTATTCTATTATTTCTGTTACTACGCCAGCACCAACAGTGTGACCACCTTCTCTGATAGCAAATCTTAACTCTTTATCCATAGCAATTGGAGTTATTAATTCAATATCAAGAGTAACGTTATCACCAGGCATAACCATTTCAGTGCCTTCTGGAAGAATAATATTACCTGTTACATCAGTAGTTCTAAAGTAAAACTGAGGTCTATATCCTTTGAAGAATGGAGTATGACGTCCGCCTTCTTCTTTTTTCAAAACATATATTTCAGCTTTGAATTTTTTGTGTGGAGTGATAGAACCTGGCTTAGCCAATACCATACCTCTTTTGATTTGTTCTTTTTCGATACCTCTAAGAAGCAAACCTGCATTATCACCAGCCTCACCTTGATCTAATAATTTTCTGAACATTTCAACACCAGTACAGGTAGTTTTCATATCAGACCCCATACCAACTATATCCATTTCTTCACCAACTTTGATTACTCCAGATTCAATTCTACCAGTAGCAACTGTTCCTCTTCCAGTGATACTAAATACATCTTCAACTGGCATTAGAAATGGTTTATCAACTGCTCTTTTTGGCTCAGGAATGAATGAATCAACGGAATCCATCAATTCTTTAACTTTGGCTTGTGCATCAGCATCACCTTCAAGTGCTTTTAGTCCAGAACCTTGAATGATAGGAGTATCGTCGCCAGGGAAACCATATTCTGTTAGAAGTTCTCTAAGTTCCATTTCAACTAACTCAAGTAACTCTGGGTCATCAACTTGATCACATTTATTCATGAATACAACAATGGAAGGTACATTAACTTGCTTTGCAAGCAATAAATGTTCTCTAGTCTGTTGCATAGGACCATCTGTTGCAGCAACTACTAATATTGCACCATCCATTTGTGCAGCACCAGTAATCATATTTTTAATGTAATCGGCGTGACCTGGACAATCTACGTGAGCATAGTGTCTTTTTTCAGTTTCATACTCAATGTGAGATGTATTAATCGTAATACCTCTCTCTTTTTCTTCTGGAGCATTGTCAATTTGATCAAATTCCATCTGCTCCGCAAGACCTGATGAAGCAAGTGTCTTTGAAATTGCAGCTGTTAAAGTAGTTTTTCCGTGATCAACGTGACCAATTGTACCAACATTAACATGAGGTTTCGTTCTTTCAAATTTTTCTTTAGCCATGATATTTTTATTCCTATCTTTATTTTAGTTTACATTTTTTTTAAAAAATCTTTTCATTTATTTGTAGAGCCTACAATCAGATTTGAACTGATGACCCCTTCCTTACCATGGAAGTGCTCTACCCCTGAGCTATGCAGGCTTAGTCATAGAGCGGGAGACGAGACTCGAACCCGCGACCCTCAGCTTGGAAGGCTGATGCTCTACCAACTGAGCTACTCCCGCTAATTTGTGGGCCGGGAAGGATTT